>JBDTAJ010000083.1:0-11539 GCA_039924705.1 Rhodanobacteraceae bacterium | reverse complement strand
ACTCGACGTCAAGGTGGAAAAATCCAGCGGGTTCCGTGAACTGGATCGCGCCGCCGCAGATGCCGCGCGAGGTTGGAAGTTCAACCCGGGCATGAAGAGTGGCCGTGCCGTTGGCGGCGTGGTCCGCGTCCCTGTCAACTGGAGCCTCAACGGCGCCCAAAAATTTCACGCTGCAACCGATGTAATCGGTTAAAGTCCCCTATCACGTTTCAAGGAAGGGTAGCGCCATGCAACAAGCACCGAATCCACCGGCCGCGGCCGGCAACAGCAACGCGCAAGCCCTGCAGCCGATGGGCTTCGATCCTCTGATTCACAGCCTCGACTGGGTTGGCTGGTTGGTGTTGGCGACCCTGTTCGTGATGTCGCTGTGCTCGTGGTACTTCATCATCGCCAATGCCTTACGCAACGCGATGATCCGCGCCCGCGCCGACAAGGTGATCGCCTCCTTCTGGGATACGCCGTCCGCGCAGGACGCAATCCGTTTGATGGAGAAACAATCGCGCTCGGAGCCGTTCTCCAAGATAGCGTTGGACGCCGCTTCCGCCGCCGCGCATCACCAGCGCCATGAAGGCAGCCGGATGGTCGAGGCGCTCAATCGCTCCGAGTTCGTCGACCGCGCGCTGCGCCAAGCCGTCTCACGCGAAAGCCTGCGACTGGAAGGTGGTCTGACGTTGCTGGCGACGGTCGGTTCTTCCGCACCGTTCGTCGGTCTGCTCGGCACCGTAATGGGCATCTATCACGCCCTGATCAATCTCGGCGCGTCCGGCCAGTCCTCGATCGAGGCGGTAGCGGGCCCGGTGGGCGAAGCGCTGATCATGACCGCGCTGGGTCTCTTCACCGCAATCCCGGCGGTGCTGGCGTACAACTTCTACGTGCGCGCCAACCGCGTGACCTACGCCAAGTTCGACGAATTCGCGCACGACCTGCACGACTTCTTCTCCACTGGCGCGCGCGTGGAAACCACCCCGGCTTCGGCCGTGGCCGCAACCCGCGCGGCCAACATCGCCGGAGGCAATGCGCCGCCGCCGCCGATCGTGCGCAAGTAAGGCTGAGAGAGCGTACGTCATGGCATTTAGCAGCGGCTCCCGCAGCGGCCCGATGTCGGAGATCAACGTCACGCCGTTGGTCGACGTGATGCTGGTGCTGCTGATTATCTTCATGATCACCGCGCCGCTATTGCAGCACAACATCACGATCGATCTGCCGCAGCCGAACCCTAATGTGCAACCGCCTACCAATCCGCCGACGCCGATCACGTTGTCGATCAAGGAAGATGGTTCGATGTTCTGGGACGATCAACCGATTTCGGATCTCGAGTTGCAGGCGAATCTCGCGGTGATTGGCGCCAAGAATCTGGACGCCCAGCCGGAGCTGCACATCAAGGCCACCGACGTCACCCAGTACGACTATATTGCGCGGGTGATGGCCGAGGCCAAGCGCGACAACGTGCAGAAGATCGGCTTCGAGAAGTGAGGATCTAAAGCATGGCTTTCAGCAGCAATACCAGTGCCGGCGGCCCGATGTCGGAGATCAACGTCACCCCGCTGGTCGACGTGATGCTGGTGCTGTTGATCATCTTCATGATCACCGCGCCCCTGATGTCGCACAAGATCAAGGTGACGCTGCCCAAGGCCGACCCCAACGAGAAAGCCGAGGCGATCAAGGTCGCGCCGATCGATCTCGCGGTGCAAGAAGACGGCTCGATGTACTGGAACGACCAGCCGGTGACCGAGGCCGAATACAAGGCGCGGTTGGCGGTGACGGCGCAGCAGTTTCCGCAGCCGCAGTTGAATATCCGCGCCGACAAGACCACGACTTACAAGACCATCTGGACGACGATGTCGGATGCCAAGGACGCCGGCATGGTGCATCTTGGTTTTGTCACCACCGGCAAACACGGCCAGAACGGCGTTGAGTAAATAAACGCGTTTCTTTCCAGGCACACGAAATGCCGCGCAATGCGCAGCCTTTTTTTGGGCTGAAGAAAAAATCACACCGTGGGAAGCGCGGGTGACGCGAGCCTACGTCAATCGAGCAGTGCCAGGTAGTTGCGCACCGTCGTCGCCAAGCCTTCATACAACGCCTCACCAATCAACGCGTGACCGATCGAGACTTCGGCCAATTGCGGGATCGCGCGTTTCAACGCGTCCAGATTGCGCTGATTGAGATCGTGTCCGGCGTTGACCGCCAACCCCGCATCCTGCGCGCGGCGCGCGGCATCCGCGCAACGCGTCAGTTCCGTATCGGCCGCGCCCGCGGCGAACGCCTTGGCGTACGGACCCGTGTAAAGCTCGATCCGCGCCGCGCCGATTCGCGCTGCGTGTTCGAGGCTGGTCGCGTCAACATCCATGAACAACGAAACCCGGCAGCCCAGCGCGTTCAATCGTTCGATGATCGGCGCTAAACGCGTCGCATCGCGGTCCAAGTCGAAGCCGTGATCGGAGGTGAGTTGGCCCTCCGAATCCGGCACCAATGTGGCTTGGGTCGGCCGCGCATGGCGCACCAGTTCGATGAAACCAGGATAGCCCTGGCGCTGCGGCGCGAACGGATTTCCCTCGAGGTTGTATTCCACCCGGCCGCGGGTGATCTCAGCCAGCAGCGCCACGTCGTCCGGCGTGATATGCCGTCGATCCGGACGCGGATGCACGGTGAGGCCACCGCAGCCGGCGGCGATGCAGGTGTTTGCCGCGATCGCGAGATCGGGTTCGGCCGCGCCGCGCGCATTGCGCAGCACCGCGATCTTGTTGAGGTTGACGCTGAGTAAGGTCACAGCGCCGCACCCTCGCACAAAAAAAGGCGCGGGCCAAGAGGCTCGCGCCGGAGAGCGTGTCTTCCGCACCACGTCCTTGTGGCCGGAAGATCCACGGAGGGAGACTTTCCGTAACTTGAGACCGGCCTTGCACACGGAAGTTCCGCCGATCGATCAATCGCTCGCAAGCGGGCGCCAGGCCCGCACCTTTCGCGGTGGCCCGCGCCACGCCAGCGCACCCAGATAGCCGGCGGCGGGTACCAGCGAACACAGTTGCCACGCTTCCGCCGCGCCCGCTTCCGCCACGAATCGCACCGGCCGCCAGCCCGTTCCGTGCCTCGCGAAGGCCACGCGCTCCAACCCGAAAGCGATGCCGCGCCCCAATGCCTTCAGCACCGCTTCCTTGGCGCACCACAATCGCAGGAATGTCGCATCGCGTTCTTCCTCGGGACATGCAGCCAGCGCTTGCGCCTCGTCAGGGTCGAAAAAGCGCCGCGCCAACTCCAGCGCACGCTGCGATGCCCGCACTGGTTCGACATCCACGCCCGGCTCGACGCCGCGCGCCAGCGCCGCCAACGCGAGATCGCCGCCGTGGGACCAACTGAACCTCAAGGTTTCGCTCGTGCGGTCTCGTGTTGTTTGTTTCGGCATTGCTTCCTGCGCGCTCCTGATCTTGATGTTTCGCTTGTCGGCATTAGCATCCACGGGGTCGACCAACCGCGGTTTGCCGTATTCGTCATTGCGCAACAACAGCGCGTCCGGTTCGACGCCGAGATAAGCCGCCAGCAATGCGCGCAGCGGCGCGCGGCCATGCGCGCGGTGGTAAGGCAAACGCCAGAGATGGACCGAGTCGCCTTCGAGCAACGGTGCAACCGCCGAAGGATTCGCCGCAACGAAATCGGATACCAAGATTGCTCCACTTTGCGAATCACCGCGTGTTGTCGAATCGCTCACTTCACCAGGCGTCCTTCGACCAGCGCATTCACCACATTCGGGTCGGCGAGCGTCGAGATATCGCCCAATTGGTCGGGTTGGTTCTCCGCGATCTTGCGCAGGATGCGGCGCATGATCTTTCCCGAGCGCGTCTTGGGCAGCGCGTTGGCCCATTGCACATAATCGGGCGTGGCAATCGCGCCGATCTGCTTACGCACTTGCGCGATCAGTTCTTTCTTCAGATCTTCGGAAGGCTGCACGTCAGCTTTCAACGTCACGAACGCGTAGATGCCCTGCCCCTTGAGATCATGCGGGCAGCCGACCACTGCGGCTTCGGCGACTTTGTTATCGGCCACCAGCGCGCTTTCGACTTCCGCGGTGCCGATCCGGTGGCCGCTGACGTTGATCACATCATCCACGCGACCGGTGATCCACCAGTCGCCATCGGTGTCGCGGCGCCCGCCGTCGCCGGTGCAATACATGCCCGGATATGTCTTGAAATAGGTGTCGATGAAACGCTGGTGATCGCCGTACAACGTGCGCATTTGCCCCGGCCAGGAATCGGTGATGACCAGATTGCCGCTCGCTTCGCCTTGCAGCGTCTTGCCGTCCGCATCGACCAGCGCGGGCTGGATGCCGAAAAATGGCTGCATCGCAGAACCGGGTTTCATGCCCGTTGCGCCCGGCAAAGGCGTAATCAGAATGCCGCCGGTCTCGGTTTGCCACCAGGTATCCACGATCGGGCAGCGGCTGTCGCCCACCACATTGAAATACCATTCCCAGGCTTCCGGATTGATCGGCTCGCCGACCGTGCCGAGCAAGCGCAGCGATTTGCGTGAGGTTTTTTTCACCGGCGCCTCGCCCTCGCGCATCAGCGCGCGGATCGCGGTGGGCGCCGTATACAGCAGCGTGACCTTGTGCTTGTCACACACCTGCCAGATGCGCGAAGCATCCGGCCAGTTCGGCACGCCCTCGAACATCAGCGTGGTCGCGCCATTGGCGAGCGGTCCATACACCACGTAGCTGTGCCCGGTCACCCAACCGACATCGGCGGTGCACCAATAGACATCTTCCTCGCGCAGGTCGAACACCAGTTCGTGCGTGTAACTGACATAAACGAGATAACCGCCTGTCGTGTGCAGCACACCTTTCGGTTTGCCGGTGGAACCGGATGTGTAAAGGATGAACAATGGATCCTCGGCGTTCATCGGTTCAGGTGCGCAGTCGATCGATTGGCCTTCGATCAGCGTGTGCCACCAGCGATCCCGCGGCGCCTGCATGGCGATCGAGCCACGGGTGCGACGCACCACGATCACGGTTTCCACGCTGTTGCTGTCCGGCCGCGTCAACGCTTCATCGACGTTGGCTTTCAACGGAATCTTTTTGCCTGCGCGAACGCCTTCATCGGCGGTGATCACCAGCTTGCATTGCGAATCGCCGATGCGGCCGGCCAGCGAATCCGGTGAGAAGCCGCCGAACACCACCGAATGCACCGCGCCGATCCGGGAGCAGGCCAGCATCGCCACGGTAGCTTCCGGGATCATCGGCATGTAGATTGCAATACGGTCGCCTTTCGCAATGCCGAGATTCTTGAGCGCATTGGCGAAACGGCAGACCTGCGCGAGCAGTTCGCGATAGCTGATAGCGTGCGAATCGCGCGGATCGTCGCCCTCGAACAGGATCGCCGTCTTGTCGCCGCGCTCACGCAGATGCCGGTCGAGGCAATTGGCGGCGACATTCAACACGCCATCCTCGTACCAGCGGATGTGCAGATCACGGGCGTGATAAGAAACGTCCTTGATCTTTGTCGGTGCGCGCATCCAGTCCAGCCGCGTAGCCACGCTTTTCCAGAATCCGTCCGGATCGCGCAACGATTCGGCGTAGCGCTTCTCGTAGTCGCCGCGATGCAACCGCGCGGACTTGGCGAATGCGGGCGGGGCGGGATGCACGGTGCTCATCGCGATCTCCCTGTGGATAACCGAAACCGCGAGCGTAGCAAACCCGCCGTCACGACAAGCTGAAAAGATCGCGATTGCGCGTCGGTGCCGGCCGTATCGGCCGGCACCGCGTCACACGCGTCGGATCAAACCCAGGATGACCAGCAGGATCACAGCGCCGATCAGCGCATTGATGATCCATGTGAAATATGGATGGCCACCGAACGCGATCACCACGCCGAGTTTCGGCAGCAGCCAGCTTGCGATCAGCGCGCCGATGATGCCGACCACGATATTGCCGAGGATGCCGAAGCCGAAGCCGCGCACGATCAGGCCGGCCAGCCAGCCGGCGATACCGCCGACGATGAGGGTGACGATAATCGCGGGTACTTCGATATGCATGACATCCTCCGGTTGCGAACGTGTGATGGTTCAAGACGGATTGGGTGGCGGCAACTGGTTGGGTGCGGGTGACGGCGGACGCAGGGTTGCCTTCAATGCATCGAGTTGGCCCTGGGTCATGTGTTCTGGTCTCGAGCTCGCGCGAATCTGCGCATCGACGAAAGCCAGCGCCGCACCGATTCCGCAGACCAGCCCGACGAACACACCGAACGCGACCAAGCCTGCCGAATGCGAGGCGAACGCGATGGTGAAACCCAATAGCGCGATTGTGGCCAATGTCCAACGCATGCAACCACCTAGATTGCCGAGCATCGAGAAGTGCGGGCAGAGACACCCGCTGTTTGATCTTTGCGCGAGGGATTCGCGCTGAGAATTAATCCCCGCGAATCATAGCGCGCTCGCGCGCGCGCGCAACGGTGCAGGCCGCGGCGTATGCTGGGCGATCCGTCGCGTCGAATGAGACGCGTGGCGCGCACATTGCGCCGATGTCCATGCACGATCCTGCATTTCCTACGCCGCCACCTGTGCCGTGCAAAGGCCGCGGTGCGCTGAGCAATCCTGAAGGACGCTTCGAGAAAACCGTGCACCGGCCCGAGGACGACGGCTGGACCCACGAAGACTACAACGACCCGCCGCGGCGCCCGGCAACCACGGTGACGGTCGAACGCGCGCGGTCGATCATCAGCCGCAACGATTCGCCGGACGTGCCGTTCGAGCAATCGATCAATCCGTACAAAGGGTGCGAGCACGGCTGCGTCTATTGTTTTGCGCGGCCATCGCATGCGTACCTCAATCTTTCGCCGGGTCTGGATTTCGAGACGCGCTTGTTCGCCAAGAGCAATGCCGCCGAACAATTGGTGAAGGAGCTTGCGCGGCCCGGCTACCGTTGCACGCCGATCAATCTGGGCGCCAACACCGACCCGTATCAACCGGTCGAGAAGCGCTACCAGATTACGCGTTCGATCCTGCAAGTGCTGGCCGAAGCGAAGCACCCCTGCACCATCGTCACCAAGAACGCACTGATCGAGCGAGACCTCGACATCCTCGTGCCAATGGCGCAACAGCAACTCGTGCACGGGTTCATTTCCTGCGCGCAGTTGGACAATCGGCTCGCTTCGAAACTCGAGCCGCGCGCATCCGCGCCGCATCGGCGTATCAAGACGATCAAGGCCTTGAACGATGCCGGCGTGCCGTGCGGGGTGCTGGTGGCGCCGATCATCCCGGCGCTCAACGACCGCGATCTGGAACATGTGCTGGAAGCCGCGGCGCACGCCGGTGCGATGATCGCGGGTTACACGACCCTGCGTCTGCCGTATGAATTGAAAACCCTGTTCCGCGAATGGCTGATCGCGCATGTGCCGCAGCGTGCCGAACACGTGATGAGCTTGGTCAAACAGATGAACGGCGGGCGCGATTACGATTCGGATTTTCGCACCCGCACGCGTGGACAGGGCGAGTTCGCACGATTGATCGCGCGGCGTTTCGACGTGGCTTGCACCAGATATGGTTATACGCGACGCGGCGGCTTGCGATTGGATTGTTCGCAGTTCGCGGCGTCCCGCCCACCTTCGCCGCAGCAAGAGCTTTTTTGAATTCCGTCCCTTGTTTCAGGCTACTATCCCGTTCGCCATCAACGGAGGGAACTGCCATGTCGTTCGCGCTTTATTTGATCGGGATGATCATCGTGATCTGCGGGCTGGCTTATGGTGCTTTCATGTTGCACGTCGCGCCGCAGTGGATCGGCGTCGGCGTGGTCGTGCTGCTGGGCATCGGGATCCTCACCGGCGTGGCACGCACGCGGCAGAAAGATCCCTCGGAATAAAGTTTAGCCGGACGCGAAAGCTCACGCGAGATCGAACCGTTGTGCCTGGCGTTCTGGGGTGGCGCGTGGACGCTGGGCGCATGGTGTGGGCTGCGCGCGGATTTCCGTAATTTCCGCCCGGATCGCCTTACCGCGTTTGAGGCGACCGGTGAAGTGTTCGTCGAAACCGCCGAGCATGGTCTGACGGCTTATCTGCGCGCCGTGGGCGCCAACGTGGAGGCCGCAGAGGATGACCCACTTCTTCGACCTTCGTTCTGAGCGCAGGCCCGAAGGACCGGAGCCGAAGGACAAACACACTTCGAATCCGCTCGCATCGCGAGCTACGCTCAGCGCGAACAGGATGGAGGGGTTACGATGAAAACGCGCAATATGTGGGGGATAACGATTGCCCTGTTGCTGGTTAGCGCCGGGGCATTCGCCAGCGACGTCGATGCGCGCTTTCGCGCGATCTACCAAGACGAGTGGGCGTGGCGGCTCGCGCAATTCCCGACGCTGGCGTCCAGCACGGGCGAGCATCGCTACGACGGCGAACTCGACGATGTCGACGCGCAGGCGTGGAGGCAGCGGCAGGCTTATTGGCAAAACGTGCTGAAGCAGCTTGACGCGATCGATCGGAAATCGCTGTCTCGGGAACAGCAAATCAATTACGCCGTGTACCGCGCGCAGGTCGAGAATCTGGAAGCCGACGATCGTCTTGGCCAATGGCAGATGCCGTTCAACAGCGATTCGGCGTTCTGGTCCGATCTCGCCTATTTGCCTTCGTCGCAGAAACTCGACAGCGCGGAAGATTACCGCAATTACCTGAAACGGCTGGCGCAGATTCCGCGTTACTTCGATCAGCAGACCGACGACATGCGCATCGGACTTGCGCGTGGGTTTTCCGTGCCGCGCGCGGTATTGGATGGGCGCGACTCGTCGATCGCATCTGTGGCGAACCTGAAAGACCCGACGCAAAGCGGTTTCTACAAACCGTTCGACAAAATGCCGTCGAGCATCTCGGTTGCCGATCAAGCCGCGCTACGCGCGCAAGCGCAGGAAACGATCCGCGCCGCGGTGATCCCCGCGTATGCCAAGCTGTTGACGTTCTTCCGCAACGATTACGTGCCGCACGCACGCACCACGCTGGCGGCGGAGGCGATGCCTGATGGCGACGCGTATTACGCGCAGCAGATTCGCGAATACACCACGCTCGATTTGAGCCCGGATCAAATCCACCGGATCGGTCTGGATCAGGTCGCGAAGATTCATGCGCAGCTGCTGGACGTGATGAGGCAAACCGGCTTCAAGGGTGATTTCGCCGCATTTCTGAAATTCCTGCGCAGCGATCCCCGGTTCTATGCCAAGACGCCGGATGAACTGTTGTGGCGCAGCGCGTGGGTGGCCAAGGAAGTCGATGGTCAGTTGGCGAAATTTTTCGACCACCTGCCACGCGAGCGTTTCACCATCAAGCCGGTGCCCGCCGACATCGCGCCGTTCTATACCTCTGGCCGCGGCGGCCCGGACGTCTATCTGGTCAACACCTATGATTTGAAATCGCGTCCGCTCTACAACATGCCGGCGTTGACGCTGCACGAATCCTATCCCGGCCACGCGCTGCAACTGGAGTTGGTGGCCGAGCAGACCGATCAACCGGCGTTCCGCAGCAATGGCTACATCTCGGCTTACGGCGAAGGTTGGGGGTTGTACTCGGAATATCTCGGCGACGAGATGGGTATTTATCGAACGCCGTACCAGAAATTCGGATTTCTCACCTACCAGATGTGGCGCGCGTGCCGTCTGGTGATCGACACCGGCATCCATCATCTGGGCTGGACTCGCGCGCAGGCGGTCGATTACCTGCGCGTCAATACCGCGTTGTCCGATCACGAGATCGACACCGAGGTAGATCGCTACATCAGTTGGGCGGGACAGGCCGACAGTTACGAACTCGGGTATCTGAAAATCCGTGAGCTGCGAGAGAAAGCGGAAACAGCGCTGGGACCGAAATTCGATATCCGTCACTTTCACGACACCGTATTGCAAATCGGTGCGGTGCCGTTGCCGGTTCTGGAGCTACGCATCGACCGCTTCATTACCGAGGGGGGTCCGGAGCCGCAGTGGCCGTGCGATTGCGCCAAGCGGATACCAAGCCAGATGCAGTAATGTGCCATTCAGCGTAAACTACACAAATAGAGTAGGATGGCCTCAGGCTGCATAGAGAGAGTAGGATATGAATGTCGCTACGCACCGGGTCGAGGATGTTCGCGGTCTTTACAACGCGCCTGCCACGTTGGCCGGGCCGGCGCTGCGTGCATTTTTCAAACTCGCGAAACGCTGGGACTTGCGCGCCACGGAACAGCGCAAATTGCTCGGCGATCCGCCGGAATCGACCTTTTACAAATGGAAGCGCGAGCGCGACGGCGCGCTGGGCCGCGACACGCTGGAGCGCGTCAGCTATCTGCTCGGCATATTCAAGGCGCTGGCGATCCTGTTCCCCGATCCCGTGCGCGCCGATACGTGGCTGCGCAAGCCCAACACGGCGCCGACTTTTGGCGGAAAGAGCGCTCTGGAACGAATGTTGTCGGGCAACGTCGCCGACTTGTTCGTGGTGCGTCAGTATCTGGATGTGCAGAGAGGGTGAGGCGACGCGTTTAGCCGATGCCAGTGGCATCGGCTATGTCGACGAACGCACGGCCATGGATGGCCGGGCCGGCGCCACGCACCAAGGAGGGTTGCTTGCGTGCTCCAGCTTTCGTCACTCATGCGGGACGAGCCGTCGAAGTCTCCTTGACTGAGAAGCGGTGGCTCAATACTGACGCATGATCGCAATCCCACTGCAAATACGCATCCGCTGGCAACGCGCGTACCGGATCGTCGCCAGCCGCTTTCCGCCGGTCGGCGTATTCGACGCGATCGCCGAGCCGAAAGATCTGGATGCGCTGTACGCGATCGAAGCGCTGACCAATCCGCGTCTGCGCGAGGAATTCGGGGAGCTGGCCAATGTGCCGCGCGATCGGCGCGTCAGCGGGCCGGGCAGCACACCGCTGATGGCCGCGTTCACGCATATCAATCCGGAAGGCAGCCGCTTCTCCGACGGCAGTTACGGCGTGTTGCATTTGTCGCACGAATTCGAAACCGCGGTCGAGGAGACCGTGTTTCATCGCGAACGGTTTCTCGCCGCAACCCGCGAACCACCGATCGATTTGACGATGCGCAGTTATATCAGCGGCGTGTACGGAACGCTGCACGACATCCGCGGCGGCTGGAAGGCCGAGCTCGATCCCAACAGCTACGCCGCCTCGCGCAAGCTCGGCGCGCGATTACGCAAGGACGGCTCCAACGGCTTCGTGTACGACAGCGTGCGCAAACGCGGTGGTCAATGTGCGGCATTGTTCTATCCCGATCTCGCCTCGCCCTGCGTGCAGGGCAAGCACCTGATCTACCGATGGGACGGAGAGAAGATCGCGCAGGTGCTGGAGGTCAGCGCGGTGCGACGCGCGATTTTGTAGTTTGGGCTGAGCGCAGCGATGCCCAAACAAAAGCCGGGTATTTTCAGTCGCAGACTTGTTGGGCTTTGCAGCCCAGCCTTGTGCAGCCCAGCCTTGTATTGTGTCTCCGTCCGAGTCGCGCTCGGGCAATGGGCGTGCGGATGCCGTGCCCAGCCTTGGCTAAACGCCGTAGCGTAGATCCCGCACCGCACGCCCGGTTCCAACTTGC
>JBDTAJ010000082.1:0-19463 GCA_039924705.1 Rhodanobacteraceae bacterium | reverse complement strand
AGCTGACGTGATCGAAGGTGCGGAACACCATCACATGGCCGATGAACTCGGAAGGCAATTGCACATGCGGACTCAGCGAGCGCCGCAAGCTATTGCCGGCCACATCGTCCGCTATCTCGTCACCCGGGTGATAGATCGCAAAGGTCGTTCCGTTGTCCACGCCATCGGCGCGACCGGCCGAGAGTGCGACCACCGACAGCGGGCCTTCGGTCGAATCGCTGTCCATGCCGTTAGTGAAAGCCAGCACGCGCGCATAGGGCGGGATGGAGCGAGCCGGGTGCGGATAGAACGTGGCATCGTAAGGCGTGTCGTCCACCGGCAGCAGCCGGTCGCCCTTGCGGATTTCCATCTTGGCATTGGTCAGCAGCATGGTCGCCGGATCGCCGCCGCGCAGAACCTTCACGACGCCGATGATCTCCACCTCGGTGCCGAGTTCGGTGCCGCGGCCCAGCATATTGTCGTTGCGGAAGTTCTCCGACCACGGACCTGGGGATGTTTCTACATCGCTGTCGAGCAGATGTCCTACTTCGTAGGGATACGGCCGCTGGCCCTTGTACACACGGTAGACGTGGGTCGGGCGCGCCACCGCGAAGCGCTGTCCGATCGCGGCGTTCAAACCGCGCACGTATACGAACTGGCCCTCGACCGCGCGCGGCAGGTTTTCTTCCAAGCCGACCACGTAGGGCGTGTCCGCCAGATCGTGCGAGCTCACGATGCGCAGGTCATGGAGGAACGGCTCGACCGCCGACAGTGGGATGGTCGGGATTGCTTCGGTCGTAACCTGCGAGCGTTGCGCGATGCGCAGCCGGTTGTCGCGACCGAGTTGCAGCACGTCGCCCGGATAGATCAGGTGCGGGTTGTAGACCTGCTGGTTGACGTCCCAGATCTCTGGCCACAGCCAAGGTTTGGCGAGGAATCGCGCGGAAATGCCCCACAGCGTGTCGCCCTTTTTCACCACGTAGGTGGAAGGGTGATCCGCCCGCAACTGGGCGGCCGCTGCATAGGCGGCGAGTGTCACCAGCAGGCTGGCGACGAGCGCAAGCGATTTCTTAAGCATGACAGGCAATCCCCCGATCCCCCAGCGGTTTCGGCCGAGTGTATCCGAAATGGGTTCGGCGGCAAGCGGATTCTTTACAAACCGCGCCGCCCGTCACGACGTACAATAGGATTTTCGGCTGGATAGCGCTTGGATAAGGGCGATCCGCCCATAATTATGCGCTATCCCTGCGCATCGAAGTAGCCAAAGCCGCCATTCGTGGCCAAGAGCTCCATGGCTGCACCTTCTCAACAAACGCTCGTTTTTTTACGCTTCAAGCTTCGAGAGATTTTCTTTCATGGCAATGCTCGACATCCTCGAATTCCCCGACCCGCGCCTGCGCACGCACGCGCAGCCGGTGACGGCGTTCGATGTCGAACTGAAACAACTGGCGTCTGACATGCTCGAGACCATGTATGAAGCGCCGGGCATCGGCCTGGCCGCAACCCAGGTCGACGTGCATCGGCGCTTGCTGGTGGCCGACGTGAGCGAGCAACGCAACGATCCATGCGTGTTGGTCAATCCGGAAATCCTGCATGCGGAAGGCCATCAGACCTATCAGGAAGGTTGCCTCTCCGTACCCGGTATTTTCGCCGACGTCGAGCGCGCGGGATCGATCCGGGTGCGCGCGCAGGATCTGGGCGGTAAGACTTCCGAGTTCGAAGCCGACGGCCTGCTAGCGGTGTGCATCCAGCATGAAATGGATCATCTGATCGGCAAATTGTTCGTCGATTACCTGTCACCGCTGAGACGCGAATTGGTGCGGCGCAAGCTGGAGAAGGCACGGCGACAGGCCGATCCGCAAGCTGCGTCAGCGTGAGCCGATGACGGATAGACCGTTGCGCGTGGTGTTCGCCGGCACGCCGGCGTTCGCGTTGCCCGGCTTGCGAGCGTGCCTGCAATCCGGCGCGCAGATTTGCGCGGTGTACACGCAACCCGATCGGCCCGCCGGTCGGGGTCGCGTGCTCACCGCGAGCCCTGTCAAGCAAGCCGCGCTGGCTGCGGGCATCCTCGTCGAGCAACCATTGACGCTGAAAGACGCCGACGCGCAACGGCGACTACGCGATTACGTGCCGGATTTGCTGATCGTGATCGCCTACGGATTGATCCTGCCCCGCGCGGTGTTGGCGATCCCGCGTCTTGGGTGCTGGAACGTGCACGCGTCGTTGCTGCCGCGATGGCGCGGCGCCGCACCGATCCAGCGCGCGATCATGGCCGGCGACAGCGAAACCGGCGTGTGTCTAATGCGGATGCAGGCGGGTCTCGATACCGGGCCGGTTTTGCTCGAACGACGCACGCCGACTGCGGGCGACGACAACGGCGGCACGCTGCACGATCGTCTCGCCGAACTCGGCGCGCAGGTCCTGCGCGATGGATTGCAACGTGCGACGCGCGGAGAGCCGTTGCCGGAAACGCCGCAATCCGCAACAGGCGTCACCTACGCACGCAAGCTCGATAAAGCCGAGGCGCGAATCGATTTCAACGCGCGTGCGATCGACGTGGAGCGCAAGGTGCGTGCTTGTTGTCCGTGGCCGGTTGCGGAGGCGGAAATCGTTGGCGAACGCGTGCGTGTGTGGGCGGCGCGTGTTCGGGACTCGGAACTCGGGACTCCGGACTCGGCCGCGCCACCGGGACCAGGCGCGATCGTTGCGGCGTCGAAAATAGGCGTTGACGTTGCGTGCGGCGAAGGGGTGTTGCGCATTCTCGAATTGCAACGCGCGGGTGGGCGCGTGATCTCTGCGGCGGATTATTTGAACGCGCGGCCCGAGTTGCGCCGGGGATGAACGACACCCGTGCCCTTGCTGCGCAGGTGCTGGCCGCGGTCGCGCTGGATGGTGCTTCGCTGCGCGACAAGTTGTCGCTAGCGCAGCCGCGCCTGGCCGATTCGCGCGACCGCGCACTGCTCACAGCTTTGGTCAACGAGGGCGCGCGTTGGTGGCTGCGTTTCGATGCAGCGCTCGATTCCCTGCTCGACAAACCACTGCGCGAACGCGAACCGGTGCTGCACGCACTGCTGGTATTGGGATTGGTGCAATTGGAAATCCTGCACGTGCCGCCGCACGCGGCGGTCGCCGCGACCGTGGAAGCCGCGCGCGCATTGCTGCGCGCGCCGTTCGCCAAGCTGGTCAATGCCGCGCTGCGACGCTGGCTGCGCGAACGTGAAATGCTCAACGCGCGTCTCGATATTGTGCCGGTCACGCGCAGCGCACATCCGGCGTGGTTGATCGAGGCGATCGCACGCGATTGGCCGGATCGTGTCGAGATCATTCTCGCCGCGAACAATGCGCCATTCCCGCCGATGCTGCGGGTCAATCGCCGCCTTGCGACGCGAGAGGACGTTGTTGCTTCGTTGCGAGCCAAGGACGTCAACGTCACCGCGCATCCGTGGTTGCGGGATGCGCTCGTGTTGACCGACAACGCCGACATCGCGCGCTTGCCGGGTTTCGCGCAGGGTTTGTTTTCGGTGCAGGACGGCGCCGCGCAACTCGCCACCGACTTGCTCGACGCGCACGACGGCATGCGGGTACTCGACGCCTGCGCCGCACCGGGCGGCAAGGCTTGTCATGTGCTGGAGCGCGCCGACATCGAATTGCTCGCGCTGGATCGCGATGTGGGTCGCTTGCCGCGCGTGCGTGAGAATCTCGCGCGGCTCGGTCTGCGTTGCGAGGTGTGCTCGGGCGATGCCGGCAAACCGTCCACATGGTGGGACGGCAAACCATTCGAGCGGATCCTGCTCGACGCGCCGTGTTCGGCCACCGGCGTGATCCGCCGCCATCCCGACATCAAACTGCACCGACGCGCGGACGACATTCCGGTTTTGACACGACAACAACGGCATCTGCTGGAATCGTTGTGGCCGCTGCTGACGCCCGGCGGACGACTGCTTTACGCGACCTGTTCGGTCCTGCGCGCGGAGAATGAAAACGTCGTCGCGGCATTTCTCGACGCGCACGACGACGCGCATGCGATGCCATTCGCGTTGGAGATCGGACATGCAACCGGCGCGGGGCGGCAGATACTTCCCGGCGGGGGTGGGCTGGATGGCATGTACTATGCCGTGATCGAGAAACGCGGCTAAGGGATCTCTGCAAAGCGGCTGCGCTCGGCATCTCGGTCGCCGGCGGTACTCGAAATCTTCGTGTATTGACCTATACACTCCGGTTTCTGCGCTCCGGCGGCAGCCAACCTGCCTTCGCTCGCGACGCTTTTCAGAGATTCCCTGACACGACTGGTCATGCACACACCGCTCTCCCGCGCCCGTGGCTGGCTATTGCGCGATGCGCGCGTCGAAGTCATCGTGTTCTTCGTCTTCGCGTTGTTGTTGCTCGGCATTGGCATCGGCCTGCGCGATCCGTGGCCGGCGGACGAGCCGCGCTTCGCGCTGGTTGCGCGCGAGATGTTGCGCAGCGGGCAGTGGTTGTTTCCGCACCGCGGCGTCGAGTTGTACTCTGACAAGCCGCCGCTGTTCATGTGGTTGGAAGCGATCGCCTATTTTCTTGCCGGCGGCTGGCGCGGCTGGTTCCTGTTGCCGTCGTTGGCGGCGGGGCTCGGTACGCTGGCGCTGACCTACGATTTCGCGCGGCGTCTGTGGAATCACCGCACCGGTTTGCTTGCCGCCGCCGCAGTGCTGGTCAGTTTTGATTTCACCTTCCAGATGCGCGCCGCGCAGATCGACGCACTGGAGGTGTTCTGGCTGACGTTGGCCAACGTCGGATTGCTGCGGCATTTCCTGCTAGGTCCGAATTGGCGCTGGTACCTGATCGGTTGTCTCGCTGCTGGTTTGGGCGTGATTACCAAGGGCGTCGGCGTGCTGGCGTTACTGATGTTCGCGCCGTACGTATTCGCGTGTTCGCGCGGTTGGCGGAACGTAACGCGTGTCCGCGCAGGCGATCCGCGCTGGTGGCTCGGACTGCTCGCGTTTCTGTTGCCGATCCTGGCGTGGGCGCTGCCGATGCTCGTGATCGTGCACGCCGACGGCGATCCCGCGCACGCGCACTATGCGCACGATCTTTTGTTGGGTCAAACTGTATCGCGTTATGCGCACGCCACCCATCATCTGCAAGCGTGGTACTACTACCTGGCGGTGATCGCGTTCCAGTGGTTGCCGTTGTCGCTGGCGTTGCCATGGGCGATTCCGGTCTGGCTGCGGCGATTGCGCCGTCACGATGCGCGAATTTTGTTGCCGCTGGCGTGGATGTTAATCGTCGTCGTATTCTTTTCGATCACCGCCGGCAAGCGCAACGTCTACATTCGTCCCGCGATGCCGATCACTGCCTTGGCGCTGGCCCCACTGCTACCGGGCATTGTGCGCAACCTCTGGTTCCGGCGAACGTTGTGGGCCATCGCCTTGCTGATCGCCGCGGTGTTGTTGATCGGCGGCGCATTGATGCATGGCGGATATTTGCAGACATTGACCACACGTGCCGCGCAGGCGCTGGACGCCTCTCCGGCGCCAGTGATCGCGATGATTATCGGTGTTGGGGCGGCCGGCGTGTTGATCGCGTTGTTGGCGCGTCCGCGCCGCGCGCTGCTCGGTTGGGCCGCGTTCGCGCTGGCGCTGTGGGGCACCTGGGGGCTGGTCGGCTATCCCTTGTTGAACGGCTATTCGTCCGCGCGCGACGTGATGGCGCGCAGCGCGACCCTGGTGCCGCGCGACGAAAAACTCGCCTTGGTGGCGTGGAAGGAGCAGAACCTGCTGATGTGGCACGCGCTGGGACGCGTCGGCATCGATGACGGTTTTCTGCTGCCGTGGCACGAGCAACTCGCGCGCGCTTTGACGTGGCAGGCGCAAGACCCGAAGCATCGCTGGATCTTCGCGCTGGGCGACGTGCTCGCACCCTGCGTGCGTGTCGATCACGCGATCCACGTTGGCCACGCCAACCGTCGCGAGTGGTATCTGTTCCAGCGCGACGCAGTGGTGCCTGGCTGCGTGCCTCCTACGAGCGACGACGCCGGCCAGTTCGGCGCTTACGATCCGGATGCCGAATAGCGATGCCGATACAGGCAACGCCATTGCCCTCCGTGCACCTGCTCGGGTTCGACAACGGCGTCGGATTGTCACGCGACTTGCGTTTGCTGACGACGGCGTTACGGGCGCGCGATTATCGCGTCGATTTCACCAATACCCGCAAGCGTGGCGGCATTCCAGGTTTGATCCAGCGCGTCAAGGGCAGGATCGGCGTGGCGCGTCAGGCACGGCGGTCTTTGCGAGGCATCCCGCCGCCCTACGATCTAGCATTGATGGAGGAACACATCGCGCCCGTCTTCCTGGACGGTGCGCGCTTTCGTGTACTGCTGCCGCACCCGGAATGGTTTCTGCCGCGCGAGCTGCAATGGCTGGATCGCATCGACCTGGTGCTGGCCAAAACGCACGAGGCGCAGCGCATCTTCGTTGCGCGCGGCTGTCGTTCGCGGTATATCGGGTTCACCAGCGAAGACAGATTGGACTCTTCCGTTCCGCGCGAACGCACGTTCTTCCATCTGGCCGGCAGCAGCCGCACCAAGGCAACGGAACCCTTGCTGGCGCTGTGGCGCAGACATCCGGAATGGTCGCGCCTGACCGTGTTGCAGCATCCGAGCGAGGCCAAGCGCGGTGAATCCGCCGCCAATATCGACCATCGCATCGCTTGCATCGACGAAGCAGGACTGCGCCGCTTGCAGAACGCGCACATGTTCCACCTGTGCCCATCGGAAACCGAAGGCTTCGGTCACTACATCGTGGAAGCGATGAGTGTCGGTGCGGTGGTGATCACGCTGGACGCGCCGCCAATGAATGAGATGATCACGCGTGAGCGCGGGATTCTCCTGCCGTATTCGCGCACCGGCACACAGCATCTTGCGACGACCTATCATTTCGACGCACCGGCAATGGAAGCCGCGATTGAATGCGCGATCGCGTTAGGCGACAGCCAATGCCGGACGCTCGGCGCGGCAGCGCGCGTTTGGTACGAAGCCGAACGCGCAGCATTCCCGCAACGTCTGGATGCTGCGCTGCGCGCGCTCCTCGATGCTTCTCCCGTGATGAGCGGCGGCCGATGACTTCGGTCAATCTGATCGCACGCGACAACGGGTTCGGCCTGAGCCGCGATGTGCATCTGCTCGCCGACGTGCTGCGCGAGGGCGGATTCGAGGTGCATGTCAGCACGCTACGGCGAGGCAAGCTGCGCAAGTGGTTGCGCCCGGCAAGATTGCGCGCGCGCCTACTGTGGCAACGGTCGCACGGCGACGATTCGCACGGGCGTTTCGACGTCAATCTATTGCTGGAGCATGTGCGGCCGGAAGACTTGCCGTTCGCGCGCTGGAATTTGCTGATCCCGAATCCCGAATGGTGTCTGCCGCGCGATGTGGGACTGCTGCCGCGTATTGACGGCGTGCTGGTCAAGACCGCGCACGCCGAGGAGATCTTTTGCGCGCTGGGTTGCCGCACCGCGCGAATCGGTTTTACCAGTACGGATCGGCTCGACACGACGGTGCCGCGCGAGCGCGCGTTTTTCCATCTGGCCGGCCGCAGCGGCAACAAGGGCACCGAGCGCGCGTTGGCGCTATGGCGGAAGCATCCGGAGTGGCCGCGCCTGACGGTCGTGCAGAACCCACGCGCTGCGAAGGCGAGTGCACCCTCTGGCAACATCGTGCACCGTGTCGATTACATCGACGACGCCGAGCTGCGACGAATGCAGAATGCGAATTTATTTCACCTGTGTTGTTCGGAAACCGAAGGTTTCGGTCATTACATCGTCGAGGCGATGAGCGTCGGCGCGGTGGTCTTGACCACCAATGCGCCGCCGATGAATGAACTGGTGATGCCGGAGCGCGGCGTGCTGGTCGCATACGGTCGCCTTGGACGCCAGCATCTGGCAACGACCTATCAGGTCGATGACGGCGCGCTGGAGCGTGCAGTGGAACGGGCGTTGGCGATGGATGATGCGCGGATCGAAGCCATGGGCGCGCAGGCCCGCGCGTGGTTCGCGTACAACGACGCGGGCTTCGCCGCCCGGCTGCATCAAGGCTTGCGCGTCATGTTGGCATCGCAGCCGTCACGCGAATAAGCCATCGCGGACGCTGACACATCACTATGCCGTCCGCGTTGCAGGCACATGAGCCGCACGAATTTCTCGCGCACGTAATCGGCTTCGACGCAGGCATACAGCAGTCCGCGCCAGCCGTCCCGAAAACCCGCGCGCAGCACGTAGCCGCGGATAAAGCGCCAGCATGGATTAGCAAACAAGTTGTACCCATGCGCGCGGCGCCCGCTTTCGTGCATGTGCTCCGCCATCGTCGCTGCGTAGTGGCGTAGTCGCGCGAGTTGGTCGTCGAGCGAGCGATAGGCGCGGTGTTCCAGATCGCCGGCCAGCGTGCGCACGGCGCCATCGACGATCGCGTGCTCGTGGATCTCGCGTGTCCCGCGCCAGCCGCCGCGGCGGCGGTCGAACAGACGCAGCACGCGATCGGGATAGGCGTTACCGTGGCGCAGGAACGCGCCGAAGTATTCGGTGGCGCGCGCGAAACGAAAGCCCGCGGCATCGGCGAACCCCCCGTCCCGTGCGACTTCGATCGATTTCCGCAAGGTCGGCGTGACGCGCTCGTCGGCGTCCAGACACAATACCCAGTCGTAACTCGCTTGCGCCACCGCGAAATCCTTCTGCGCGCGATAACCCTCGAACGCGTGTTCGAATACCCGCGCGCCGCGCGCGGCGGCTAGCTCGCGCGTACCGTCGTCCGAACCCGAATCGACCACCAGGATCTCGTCGCAGAACGTCAGCGAGTCGAGGCAGGCCGCGATGCGGTCGGCCTCGTTCAAGGTGATGATGCAAGCCGAAAGTTTCGGTGGATCAGACATGGTGGCAATGCGGACTCCGCGCGATGTGCGCAGTGTAGGGCGCGGGAAAGGCGGGCGACAGCCATTGTCGGCAAGCTGGCGAAGTGCCGTCACTCCCACCCCACATCGAATCCGCCGCGCCCTTGGTGGTGCGTTTCGGCGCATTGGGCGACATGGTGCTGCTGACGCCGCTGCTGCATCTGTTGCATCGCCGGTACGGACAGCCTGGTCGCGTGCTCGGTTCCGGCGCGTGGCTGACGCCGTTGTACGCGGGCAATTCCGATATCGACGAGATCATGAGTTTGCGCAGCCGTCGCCGTCCCTATTGGCTGGATCGCACGCAACAGAAATTGGTTGCTGCACTGCGCGTGCGGCCGCCGGGGCCGGTCTATGTCTGCGACGATTATGCGACCGGCAAGATCCGTTGGCTGTTGACGCGCGCCGGCGTTTCGCCAGAACAGTGCGTCTATGCCTATCCTGATTGCCTGCTTGGCGGCGAGGAACACTGGATCGATCGCTGGCTGCGTTTCGGCGCCACGACGCCGCCGGCATTCGCATCACGCGCGCAACCGGTTCACGCCGAAGACATGCAGCCCGCGCCGCGTCTCTACGTCGACAACGCCGACCGCGACGATCTCGATGCATGGCTGCAACGCCACGAGCTCGCCGAAAAAGCATTGATATTGCTGCAACCCGGCAACAAGCGAACCTTGAAACGCGGCCGCGCCGGGCAACTGGGCGACGAAAAGCTCTGGCCGTTGGAACGCTGGGCGGCACTGATTCGCGCGTTGCTCACGCGCGAAGCCGATGCGCGCGTCGTATTGTGCGGCGCGCCGCCCGAGCAAGCGATGTTGCGAACGATCGCCCGCACCGCGGGGAGCGATCGCGTGCGTGCGGTGGGTGATGACTTGCCGCTGCGGCGTCTGCTGGCGCTATGCGAACGCGCATCGGGGATGATTTCGGTCGATACTGGTCCGGCGCACGCGGCCGCCGCGCTGGGCTGTCCGTTGCTGGTGATGTTCGGCAACGGCCGGCCGGCGCAATGGCTGCCGCGCAGCCCGAGCGGCAGTGCGGTGATCGCCTTGGGCGGCTGGCCGCATTCCGCGCTCGTAGCCGACATCACATTGCCCCAGGTATTGGCCGCCTGGGACGCACTGCCATTGCGCGAACCGCATCAAGGCACAAGCCGCTGATGCGCCCGGTCGCGATCCGCTTCGGCCGTCTCGGCGACATGGTGTTGCTGGCGCCGCTGTTGCATCGCTTGCACATGCGTTACGGCGAACCCTGCACCCTGCTCGGCACCGGGCCTTGGTCGGCGGCGCTTTACGCCGGCCATCCGGATGTCGCGAAGATCGTGCAGGTGACAGCGCGGCACCGGCCATTGTTGTTCAGCCCGCAACGCTGGCACATGCTACGCGCGTTGCACGCAAATCGAGGCGCCCCGGTCTATATATGCGAGACCGAGCCGCGCGCGCTGGCCAAGATCCGCCGCATGTTGGCGCTGGCGCACATCGACCCGGCGCATTGCGTCTTCATCACCGATCTGCCGGCGTTGCCCGACGAACATTGGGTTGATCGTCTGCTGCGGCTGGCGGCGCAAACGCCGGTCGCGTTCACCGGGCGTGGTGATACGAATGTCGGCGAAACACCGGTTACCGCGCCGCGCCTGTTCGTGGACGCTACCGATCGCGCCGACCGGGATGCATGGCTCGTCGCGCGCGGTCTGGCCGGACACGAGTTGATCCTGGTGCAGCCGGCCAACAAGCGCAGCATTCGCCGGAACGGCGCACGCGTGGCATCCGACGATGACAAGGCATGGCCGCGCGAACACTGGACCGCCTTGCTGCGCGCGCTTATCGCGCAAAGTCCGCATGCGAAAATCATCTTGTGCGGCGCGCTGCGGGAAGCGCCGTTGCTCGAGAAAATTTCGAACTTTGCGGCGTCCGCGAACAGTATCGTCGCCGCGCGTGACCTGCCGTTGCGACGGCTGATGGCGGTCGCGGAGATCGCGCGCGGGATGATCTCGGTCGATACCGGGCCGGCGCATGTCGCCGCGGCGCTCGGCTGTCCGCTGGTGGTGATGTTCGGTGGGCAGTCGCCGCGTGTATGGCAGCCACGCAGCGCGACCGGCAGCGCGGTGATCGCGCTGGGCGGTTCGCCGGGCGCGATACGAGTGGCCGACATCGGGTTCGATGAAGTGCTCGCGGCGTGGGGGTCGTTGCCGTCGCGCGAATGACGCGGCATCGCTCGGCTACACTGGCGCGCCTGTTTTTGTCTCGTCCTTCTTGCGTTGACCCTCCGTGATCCACGACGCCTATTCCCGCTCCGAATATCTGCGCGCGCTGCTACCGTGGCTGCCGCTGTGGCTGATCGTCGCGTTGGTCGCGATCTTCGCGCAAGCGCCGCTGCCGATGTACTCCACGCGTACGTTGGGCGTGGCGTGGGAGATGTGGTCGCAGCATCATTTCTGGGTGCCGACCTTGAACGGTGCGCCATACAGCCAGAAAGCGCCGCTGCTGTACTGGATGATCCACGCCGGTTGGTGGGTGTTCGGCGTCAACGACGTGTGGCCGCGCGTGCGGGAAGTGCTGATCGGCGTGGCGCAGTTGATCCTCGCGCAGACGCTGGCGCGGCGACTGTTTCCGGAACGCCCGTGGGTGGTGCGCGCGACGCCATGGATGCTGCTGGCGTTGTCGTTCGCGTTCCTGTTCGGCCTGCAGATCATGTACGAGGTATTGCTGTCGGTGTGGGTGCTGGCGGCATTTTTATGTCTCGTTCCGTCGACAAGAACCGCCGCGCCGCGCTGGGTGGGTTTTGCGATCTTCATCGGACTCGGATTGTTGACCAAGGGGCCGGTGATGTTGTTGCACGCGGCGTTCGTGTGGTTGCTCGGGCCGTGGTGGAACGATTACGCCAAACGCGAACGCGCGCGCTGGTACGGGTTCGGGTTGCTCGCGCTACTCGGCGGCTGCGTGATGCTGGCCGCGTGGATCGTCCCGGCGATCGCATTGGGCGGCCCGAGTTACGCGCACGAGTTGCTGTTCAAGCAGACCGCCGGCCGGGTGGTCGAGGCATTCGATCACGCGCGCCCGTTCTGGTGGTATCTGCCGTGGGTGCCGGCGGTGCTGTTTCCGTTCGTCGCGTGGCCGCGCGCATGGGCGGCGATCGTGGCGTTGCGGCGTCCGTTGGAACCGGGATTGCGTTTGTGCGTCGCGTGGATGCTGCCGGTGTTCGTGGTGTTCTGTCTGGTCAGTGGCAAGCAGACCTATTACCTGCTGCCGGAATTGCCGGCCGCGATGATGTTCATCGCCGCGGCGGTCGCGCGCTTGCGCGAACGTGGCGGCGCGGGTGCGAACGGCACGTGGTGGGGGCCGTGGCCCCTGGCGCTCGGCGCGTTTGCGCTGGCGTTGGCATTGTTCGCGTTGCCGCCACTGGTCGCATCGGGCCGCGTGCAGGATCACTGGCTGCGCGATCTGTCGACCGCCAGCGCGCCGTTCGGTGTGTTGTATCTGTTGCTCGGCGCGCTGATGTTGCTGCGCGGGCGCGGCGAATTGCGACGGCTGGCGTTGGCGAGCCTGATCGGCACCGCGGCGGCGTATCTGTTGTTCGCGCTGACACTCTCGTCCGCGTTCGATTTGAAACCGGTGTCGCGATTGCTGGCGAGTGCGCAACATCTAGGCCGCAGCGTCGGCAACCTCGATATCTACGAAGGCCAGTTCCATTTTTTTGGCCGGCTTATGCAGCCGATTGACCGATTGTACGAAGGCCAAGGCTTGCAGGATTGGGCGGTGGCGCATCCGCGCGGCATCGTGGTGGAATATCCAAGCGACTTGAACGCCGCCGATCTGCGCTACGCGCTGTATGCGCAACCGTTCCGTTCGGTATGGCTGGTGGTGTGGGATGCACCGATATTGGTCGCGTTGCGTCGCGGCGAGAAACCGCCCGAACCGCGCCATCCCACCGAGCTTTACCCCTATGGCTACTGGCGCTTTGCGGAAGTCCATTGACCGGCCGATGACCGCCAACGACACCTTGATCGCCCACCTGCGCGCGCAACTCGACGGCCCGCGCGACGGCGCGCTGTTGCGTTATTCGCTGGGCAATGCGCTGCTGTCCGTGGGCGAAGCGGAGGGCGCGGTTGAAGCGCTGCGCGCGGCACTGCAATTTGATCCGGATTATTCCGCGGCGTGGAAGTGGCTGGGCAAGGCACAGCTCGCGCTCGACGATGCAACCGCGGCGGCGAACACCTGGCGTCAAGGCATCGCCGTGGCGCACACGTGCGGCGACGTGCAAGCGGAAAAAGAGATGCGGGTGTTTTTGAAGCGGGTGGAAAAATAAGGGGCGGGGGACGAGTAGCCCTAGCGTTACACCGAAAAGATTTCGCTTGATTGGAACGTTCCGCGCGGAGCGCCCGCGCTACTCACTCCTCAGTTTTCGATTGCGCGCCAGCCAATACGGATCGTGTTCGCGCGGGTCGGGCCGCTCCGCCCAGCGCTTGTAGGTCCACTGGTATTGCGCGAATGCTGTCTCGACACATTCCTGCACGCCGAGATTGAGCGCGGTGCACGCAGCGCGCAGATTGGCGTCGGCGATGCCTTGCGGCGCGTTGCGAAGATGGATGCGGAAACCCTCGCCATCGGGCAGCCGTTCCGCGAACGCGAACAATACCGTCGCACCGGTGCGCTGCGCCATGCGCGGCAGCAGCACCATCGTGTGGGCTTCCATGCCGAAGAATGGCGCGAATTGGCCTTCGCCGCGCTTGGGTTGTTGATCGGGGAGGATGCCGACCACGCCGCCCGCGTTGAGTCGCTTGTACAGTGCGCGCACCCCGGCGCCATCGGCGCGCACCTGCTGCGGCGCCTGATCGCCACGTGCCCGCAACAGCAGCGCCTCGAATTGCGGATAACGCGGCGGCGCATACAGAATCGCGAGCGGCGCGCGCGCGCCCAGCCAATAGTTGAGCAGCTCCCAGCAACCCAAGTGAGGCGCGGCGACGATCACCCCGCGTCCGCTACCGAGCGCCGCATCGAACAATTCGCCGCCGCGTACCTCGCGCACCAGTTGCAACGCGCGCTCCGCGCCGCGGCCCCAGACCGCAGCAAGTTCGGTGGCGGCTTTGCCGGTTTCGATCAGGATCTCTTTGGTCAAACGAGCGCGCGCGGCATCGTCCAATCGTGGCCGCGCGAAGCGCAGATTGACTTCGACGTGCACGCGTTCGCGCGCATGTTTTCGCCACCAGAGGGTGTGCCCGAGACCGGCGCCTAGCGCATGCAGCGCGCGCAACGGCAGCACGCCGAGCAAACGCAGCAGTGCGTAAACGAGCGCAATGTCCCAGCGCATGCGCATCAGCGTGACGCTCCGATCGCGCGCAATGGCTCATAGATTTCCGGCAATCCGCTGCCCGGCCGCGTCTTGAATCGCTTGTAGTTCCACTGATACTGCGTAAAGGCATCTTCGACGCACGATGCCACCGCCGCGTTCAATGCGGTGCAGGCGACGAGCGGATCGGCGTCGATCAGCGTGACCGGAGGTTCGCGAAAATGGATCCGAAAACCTTTCGCGCGCGGCAGGCGTTCGACGAACAGCATCAGAACGTTTGCGCCGGTGCGCCGCGCCAAGCGCGGCAGCAGGGTCATGGTCAAGGCCGGCACCCCGAAGTACGGCGCGATCACGCCACCGCTGCGCGGAACGTGATCGGGCATGATCGAGACCACGCCGCCGCCGTTCAGATGCCGGAACACGCGGCGCACGCCGGTGTCATCGATCGGGAACTGAATGGTGTGTCCCTCGCTGCGTAATCTGCGCAGCAGCCATTCCGCCTGAGATGAGCGCGGCTGGGTATAGAAAGTCGCGAACGGCGTGCGTGCGCCGATCCAGTAATTGGCGACTTCCCAACTGCCCAGATGTGGCGCGCACAGGATCAAACCCCGGCCCGATGCGAGCGCGGCGTCGAACAATGGTTCGCCACGCACTTCACGTACGCGACCCAGCGTGCACTGCACCCGACCCCAGATGCCGAACACCTCGATCAGCGATTTGCCGGTTTCGATCAGCGCGGCGCGCGAGAGTTCGTCGTGGGCCGCCGGATCGAGCTGCGGACGGACCAACCGCAAGTTGGTCTCGACGATCGTCCGCTTGCGATTGCCACTCAGCCACAGCCACATCCCCAACGCGGCGCCCAATGCATGCAGCACGCGTAGCGGCAGCCGCGAAGCCAATCGCAGCAATCCGTAAAGCAGAGCGGTATACCAGCGCATGACGGAAGTGTAACCAGCCGCAGCGTTATGCTTCATTCCGCTGCCATTGCCCGCTATCTGATCCCGCATGATTGCTTTGATCCAGCGCGTCACCGAAACTCGCGTCGAGGTCGACGGTGAAATCGTCGGCGCGACCGGCGCCGGACTGCTGGCGCTGATCGCGGTCGAGCCGGGCGACGGCGAGATGCAAACACGACGGATGCTCGAGCGATTGCTCGGTTATCGGGTGTTCGCGGATGAAGGTGGCCGCATGAACCGTTCGCTGACCGACATCGACGGCGGCCTGCTGCTGGTGCCGCAGTTCACACTGGCCGCCGATACGGCCAAGGGCATGCGGCCCGGTTTCACGTCGGCCGCCACGCCGGAACAGGGGCGAATCTGGTTCGAGCGGCTGGCGGAGCTGGCCCGGAGTGCGCACCCGCAAGTGCGAACCGGGCTTTTCGGCGCGCACATGCACGTGCATCTGGTCAACGACGGTCCGGTCACGTTCTGGTTGCGGGCTTGACGTTGCCCGTTTCTTGCATGCGCTTTGCGCCCGTCAAAGCCTCGCCCCTGCGGGATTTTTTGGCTTGAAATTTGGTCAGAAGATCACTACTTCGTTATACTGTCCGGTTCCTGTGTCCCGCGGTGCCTCATGGAAAACCTCCCCCAGCAGCAGTCCGAAATCAAGCAGTTGATCACCAAGGGTCGCGAGCAGGGTTACCTGACTTACGCCGAGGTCAACGATCACCTGCCCGATGACATCGTCGATCCGGAGCAGATCGAAGACATCATCGGCATGATCAACGGCATGGGCATCGAGGTGCACGAGGTTGCGCCCGACACCGACCTGATCAATCCCGACGCGCCCGCCGCCAGCACCGACGATGACGAGACTGTCACCGAGGAAGCGGTGGCGATGCTGTCGGTGGTCGATGCCGAGGTCGGCCGCACCACCGATCCCGTGCGCATGTACATGCGTGAGATGGGCACGGTGGAACTGCTGACCCGCGAGGGCGAGATCGCGATCGCCAAGCGCATCGAGGAAGGCCTGAACCAGGTGCAGACGGCGCTGGCGAGTTTTCCGTGGGCGATCGGCCTGCTGCTGGAAGAATACGACCAGCATCTGGACGGCAAGCGGCGGATGAGCGAGATCATCGCGGGCTTCGCCGATCAGGAAATCCCGGCCGAGGAATTCGGTGTGACACCGCCGGTTGCGGCGGTGGAGGCGGAAGTCGAGGACGAGGAAGAAGTGCCCGCGGTCGCGGGCGCCGACGACGAAGCCGAGGCCGGCCCGACCGGCCCCGATCCGGTCGAGGTCGCGCGCCGGATGGACGTGCTGCGCGATTTCTACGGCAAGTTCCAGCGAACGGCCGAGAAATACGGCATCACCGACAAGAAATCGCAGAAGCTGCGCGACAAGATGGCCGAGGAGTTTCTCAAACTGAAACTCCCATCCGCGCTGATCGATGGCTTCGTGCGCAAGCTGCGCGAGGTGGTAGCCTCAATCCGCCACCACGAGCGCGCGGTAATGGACACTTGCACGCGCATCTGCCGGATGCCGCGCAAGGATTTCATCGACCTGTTCCCGTCCAACGAAACCAATCCGGATTGGGTTTCGGAGCTTTCGCGCAAGCGTCAGAAATGGACGCCGGCGGTGCGCAACCATCGTGAGCAGATCACCGCCGAACAGCAGAAGCTCGCCGAGATCGAACGCGCGCTGTTCCTGCCGCTGACCGACATCAAGGAGATCAACCGCGCGATGTCGATCGGCGAGGCCAAGGCCCGCCGCGCCAAGAAGGAAATGGTCGAGGCCAATCTGCGCCTCGTTATTTCCATCGCCAAGAAATACACCAACCGCGGCCTACAATTTCTGGATCTGATCCAGGAAGGCAACATTGGCTTGATGAAGGCGGTCGACAAGTTCGAATACCGCCGTGGCTACAAGTTCAGCACCTATGCCACATGGTGGATCCGCCAGGCGATCACCCGCTCGATCGCCGATCAGGCGCGCACCATCCGCATTCCGGTGCATATGATCGAGACCATCAACAAGCTGAATCGCATTTCGCGCCAGATGCTGCAGTTGTATGGCCGTGAGCCGACGCCGGAAGAACTGGCCGCGGCGATGGAAATGCCCGAGGACAAGATCCGCAAGGTGCTGAAGATCGCGAAAGAACCGATCTCGATGGAAACGCCGATCGGGGACGACGAGGATTCGCATCTTGGCGATTTCATCGAGGACACCAACGTCGGTTCGCCGATCGAGTCGGCTACCGAAACGGGTTTGATGGAAACCGTACGCGATGTGCTGGCCGGCTTGACGCCGCGCGAGGCCAAGGTGCTGCGGATGCGCTTCGGCATCGACATGAACACCGATCACACACTGGAAGAGGTCGGCAAGCAGTTCGACGTTACCCGCGAGCGCATCCGCCAGATCGAAGCCAAGGCGCTGCGCAAGTTGCGGCACCCGAGCCGGTCGGAGCAACTGCGGTCGTTCCTCGACTTCGAATAGAAGCGGTTCAAAAATTACTACGCTCGACATCTCTCGCGCCGGCGGTGCTCGGATCAGGCCCAGTATCTGGATGTACCGCTTTGGGGCCAAGGAATCCTCATGTACTGATGTGTACACTCTGGTTCCTGCGCTCCGGCGGCGCGCAACCTGTCTTCGCTCGTGACGTTTTTGGATGCCGCTTCAGAAATTGTCGAACGGAGATATTCGTGCATGCACTCCATTCATTCCTATAGTTCATGAATCGCATCGCCGTTTTCGTCGACGCAGGTTACTTATTCGCGTCCGCCAGCGAACTGCTGTTCGGCGAACGCCTGCGCCGTGGCGAATTGCGGCTGGCCAACGCCGAATTCACCGCGCACCTGACAACGCTCGCCGAATCGATCGGCGGCTGCCCGCTGCTGCGCATCTATTGGTACGACGGCACCAATTCAGGGCCAAGCCCCGCGCATCTGGCGATCGCGTATCTCGATAATGTCAAGCTGCGGCTGGGTTTCGTCAACCAATCGGGCGAACAGAAAGGCGTGGACGCGCTGATTTTTTCCGATCTCATCAACCTCGCGCGCAACAATGCGATCTCGAACGCGCTGCTGATTTCGGGCGACGAAGATCTGCGCGTGGGCGTGCAGCAGGCGCAGGATTACGGCATCCGCGTGCACCTGCTCGGCATCGACCCAGCGGATCTGGGCGAAATGCGCGGTAATCAATCCGCCGCGCTGCAACGCGAAGCCGACACCCGCCACCATCTGGACGCCGCGACCCTGCGGCGTTTTCTGCGCCGCCGCGAGTTTTTTCCGGAAGCGCCGGTCAACGGCAACGGAGACAATGGCGACAGCCAGCACAATCTGGCGCGGATGCAGGAATTGGCCGGAGAATACGCAGCCACGTTGGATGCGGAACGTCGCGAACAGATCCTGCAATTGCCCGAGCGCACGCCGCTGCCGCACGAGATCGATCGTGAACTGTTGTCGCGCGCCAGCGAACTGCTCGGGCGCAAGCTCGAGGAAGCCGAGAAGCGCACCCTGCGCGCCGCGTTGCGCGGCGCTGCGGCGGAGTCGGGGTAAGTGCGCGGATGTAATCGCGCGATCAGCCCATCTCGTAGAAAAATTGTTCGTGATCGATCTTGCCGTCGCGCACGTGATAGACGCAGATCTCGCGCATCTGTACACGGCCGCGGCCTTTCATGGTTGCGTCCATTTCGGACGCAACGCTGAACCAGTTGCCCGCGATCACCGGGTCGCTGGTGCTGCCGCCATGCACGGTTTCCAGCATTTCGCCGAACTTGCGGCCCTTCTCGCGGATCGCGTCGAGGCCTTTCGCATTGCCGAGCGCGCCCGGCGGCTGCCCCTCCATTTCGATACTGACCGCATCCTGCGCATACAGCTCGTCCTGGGCTTCCTGATATTTGCCTTCGCGGCACAGTTCGACCAACCGCTTGGCGATCTGTTCGGTATTCATGGCGATTTCCCTGGTTGAAGGAATCCGAAGTCTAAACCGGCGATGCTGACAGCGTGTTGTCAGCATGGGGTGACTTGACGCGCTTCCTGCCGCGCGCAAGCGATTCCTTGCCGAAGTGAGGAAAGTGCGCCTCTGCGTGGCAGTTGGCGCACAGCAATACGCATTTCTTTGATTCCTCGAGAATCGCTGCGGGACTGCGATTGGAAATCGAGCGGAGATCCAGCTCGAATGCCTTTTTCCCAGGATCGAGATGGTGCCAAGTCAGTGCGGCTTGGTTGCGGTCATAACCACAACGGTTGCATTTGCCGCCAAAACGCTCCAACAATTCCAACTTGCGTTTCAAGCCGCGCGCATGCTGCGCCAGATAACTTTGATGGTGGTGATTGGTATCGGCATTCTTGCAGC
>JBDTAJ010000081.1:0-5325 GCA_039924705.1 Rhodanobacteraceae bacterium | reverse complement strand
CTGATCGAAAACACCTGGAGGCCGCTGTGGGTCACCGATTTCCCGATGTTCGAATACGACGCGGAACAAAAACGTTTTTTTGCGCTGCATCATCCCTTCACCGCCCCGGCGGTGGACGATGTCGACGACTTGCGCGCCAACGCTGCCAATGCGGTGTCGCGCGGTTATGACATGGTGTTGAACGGTTCCGAGATCGGCGGCGGCTCGATCCGCATCCACCGACCGGAAATGCAGAGCGCGGTATTCGAACTGCTGGGCATCGGCATTGAAGAGGCGCGCGCCAAGTTCGGATTTCTCCTGGACGCGCTGAAGTTCGGCGCGCCGCCGCACGGCGGTATCGCTTTCGGTATCGACCGGATCGCGGCCTTGATGGCCGGCACCGAATCCATCCGAGACGTGATCGCGTTTCCGAAAACCACCAGCGCGCAGGATTTGATGACCGAGGCGCCGAGCGCGATTCCTGAGGCACAACTCAAGGAGTTGCATGTGGCGGTGCAGAAGCGGGAATGACCGATCAGGTTCTGCTGCTGCACGGCCTGTGGATGCGCGGTCTGGTGATGACCGCGTTGCAACGGCGCTTGATGCAGGCGGGGTTCGCGGTCGAGTCGTTCGATTACTGGAGCGTCGCGGCGGAGCCGCAACAGTCCGCTGAGCGCCTGCGCGCACGGATGCGTGCACTCGCGCCTTCGCGGGTGCATTTGGTAGGTCACAGCCTCGGCGGCGTATTGGCGTTGCAAGCGGTGCGTGATGCAGAAAAACTTCCGGCGGGGCGGGTTGTGTGCCTGGGTTCGCCGCTGACCGGCAGCGCGGCGGCGCAGGGATTCCTGCATTGGCCCGGCGCGCGCGCGATGCTGGGTCACAGCGTCGAACTGCTATGCGAAGGCTTGCCGGCGTGGAACGACATGCGCGAAGTCGGTGTGATCGCCGGACGGATGCGGCACGGGCTCGGAATGTTGTTCGGCCTGCTCGGCGATCAGCACGACGGCACCGTGGCCGTGTCGGAAACGCAATTGCCGGGTATCGCCGACCACTGCGTGGTGGCGGCGTCGCATGCAGGCTTGGTGTTCTCCGTGGAGGCAGCGCGGCAGACGATCGCCTTCCTGCGCGATGGTCGGTTCGCGCACGATGCGGATTGACCGTCCGGATCGAGTAAAATCTTACGCTTGCATTACAGGGATCGAAACGTCATGGGTAGAGGTCCTTCCATCGAAGGCCGCAAGAACGCCGAGGACGCACGGCGCGGCCGCACGTTCACCAAGCTGTCGCGCGAAATCAGCGTGGCTGCGCGCGCGGGCGGCGGCGATCCGGTAGGCAACCCGCGCCTGCGCACCGCGATCGACAAGGCGTTCGACGCCAACATGACCAAGGACACCATCGAGCGCGCGATCAAGAAAGCCACCGGCGAACTCGAGGGCGTGGTCTACGAGGAAGTGCGTTACGAAGGCTACGCGCCCGGCGGCGTGGCGGTGATCGTGGATTGCGTCACCGACAACCGCCTGCGCGCGGTGGCCGACGTGCGCCACGCCTTCGGCAAGTTTGGCGGCAATCTCGGCACCGAAGGCTCGGTCGCGTATCTATTCAAGAAGCTTGGTGTGCTTTCTTATCCGCCGGGCAGCGACGAGGAAAAGATCACCGAGGCCGCGATCGAGGCCAGCGCCGACGATGTGGTCGTGCGCACCGTTGGTTCGATCGAGGTGCTCACGTCACCCGAACAGTTCGAGTCCGTGCGCGACGCAATGCAAAAGGCCGGTTTGCAACCGGCGGACGCGGCGGTCACGCTGCGCGCGGACACTGCGGTGGCGGTGACCGGCGAAACCGTCGAGCAAGTATGCAAACTGCTGGATTGGCTGGAAGAGCTCGATGACGTGCAGGATGTCCATTGCAATGCCGAGCTGCCCGCCGAGCCGCAACACTGATTCCGTGATTCGCATCCTCGGCATCGATCCGGGTAGCCTGCGCACCGGCGTCGGCGTGATCGAAACCGATGCGGGCGGCGCGCTGCGCTGCGTGTTCCACACCGCGCTGATCGTCGGCGGCACCGACGATTTCCCGCTGCGGCTTCGGCGCATCTACGACGGCTTATCCGAGATCATCGATGAACATCGGCCGCAAGCGGCCGCGATCGAGCGCATATTCATGGCCAAGAACGCCGATTCGGCGCTGAAGCTCGGGCAGGCGCGGGGCGCGGCGATTTGCGCGGCAGTCGGGCGCGACCTGCCGGTACACGAATACGCGCCGACCGCGATCAAGCAGGCGGTGGTCGGCGGCGGTCGCGCCGACAAGACCCAGGTGCAGCACATGGTCGGCATTCTTCTGGGCCTGCGCGAAGGGTTGCAAGCGGATGCCGCCGATGCGCTGGCGGTGGCGATCACGCACGCGCACACTTGTGCGAGTGAATCGCGCACGGGCATTTCCCTGGCGCAATGGAGACGCCGCCGATGATTGGCCGTCTGCGCGGCACCTTGATCGCCAAGCACCCACCGTGGATCGTGCTGGAAGTCGGCGGCGTGGGTTACGAACTCGAAGTGCCAATGTCCACGCTGTACGACCTGCCCGATACCGGTCGCGAGGTGATCGTGCTGACCCATTACGCGGTCAAGGAAGACACTGCGGCCTTGTACGGCTTCCTGCGCGAAGCCGAGCGCGCGCTGTTCCGTAACCTGCAGAAAGTCAGCGGCATCGGCGCGCGGATCGCGTTGGCGGTCTTGTCGGGCGTGAGTACCGATGAATTCGCGCGATTGGTGCGCGCCGCCGATATCGGCGCTCTGACGCGCATCCCCGGCATCGGCAAGAAGACCGCCGAGCGGATCGTGGTGGAATTACGCGATCGGGTCGACGCCATCAGCGGCGCCGTGGTGCCACACGCGGGCGACGCCCCGAAGAGTCCATTGGACGAAGCGACCGCAGCCCTGCAGCAACTCGGCTACAAGCCGCAAGAGGCCATGCGTCTGGCGAAAACCGCCGCGGCCGAGGGCGACGACGCCGAGGCCATCATCCGCAAGGCGCTCCGCGCCGCCTTGGGGCGCTAGGGAACGGCTTGAGCATGAACGACACCGCGCACGATGCAAGCACGGACGACAACAAGACCGCCGCCCGCGCGCTGGTGATCGGCGCGATCGGCGTGGTGTTCGGCGATATCGGCACCAGCCCGCTGTACACGATGAAAGAAGCCTTCAGCGGCAGGCATGGCATGGCGGCCGACATGCTCAATGTGCTTGGCGTGTTGTCATTGGTGTTGTGGACGCTGGTGATGGTGGTCGCGGTCAAGTACGTCACCTTCATCATGCGCGCCGACAACAGGGGCGAGGGCGGCATCATGGCGCTGATGGCGCTGGCACAGCGCGCCACGCGCGGCTATCCGCGTACGCGCAAGCTGGTCATCTTGATAGCGATCCTCGGCGCGTCGCTGTTTTACGGCGACGGCGTGATCACGCCCTCGATCTCGGTGTTGTCCGCAGTCGAGGGTCTGGAAGTGGCGACCCCGTCGCTGGCACATTGGGTGGTGCCGTTGACCGTATTGGTATTGATCGCGCTGTTCTGGTTCCAGAAGCACGGCACCGCAAAGGTGGGCGCGGTGTTCGGGCCGGTGATGTGCCTTTGGTTCATCGTGCTCGGCGTGATCGGCGTTTACAACATCGCCGATCACCCGCAAGTATTGCGCGCGTTGAGCCCATGGTACGCGGTGGAATTTTTTCTGCACCACGGCAGCGGCGGGTTTCTGGTGCTGGGCGCGGTGGTGCTGTGCGTGACCGGCGCCGAAGCCCTGTATATGGATATGGGCCACTTCGGCCGCGCGCCGATCCGGATCGCGTGGTACGGCTTCGTGATGCCGGGACTCGTACTCAATTACTTCGGACAGGGCGCGCTGCTGCTGCTGCATCCGGACGCGGCGCGCAATCCGTTCTATCTGGCGGTGCCGGCGTGGGCGTTGTATCCGATGATCGCGCTCGCCACCGCGGCCACGGTGATCGCTTCGCAGGCGGTGATCTCCGGCGCCTTCTCGGTGACGCGGCAGGCGATCCAGCTCGGCTTCATCCCACGCATGGAAGTGGTGCACACCTCGGAGGAGGCGATCGGGCAGATCTATCTGCCGTGGGTCAACCGGATCCTGCTGGTGATCGTGGTGCTGGTGGTGATCGGCTTCGGTTCGTCAACGGCGCTGGCCGGCGCATACGGCATCGCGGTGACCGGCACCATGGCAATCGACACCACGCTGTTCCTGGTCGTGGCGCGGCGCATGTGGAACTGGAATCTGGGCGTGATCGCGCTGCTGGGCGCAGTGTTTCTGACCATCGATCTATCATTCTTCGGCGCCAATACGCTGAAGATTCCCGACGGCGGCTGGTTCCCGCTGGTGCTTGGCCTCGCCATCTTCACCCTGCTGACCACCTGGCGGCGTGGGCGCGAGCTGGTGATGCGCGAGATCAAACAAAGCGGTCTGGCGCTGGAGCCATTCATCACCAGTATCAGCGAGCATCCGCCCACGCGGGTGCAGGGAACGGCGATTTTTCTCACCAGCAACGGTGAGGCGGTGCCGCATGCGCTGCTGCACAACTTGAAGCACAACAAGGTGCTGCACGAACGCAACGTGATCCTGACCGGCGACACGCTGGAGATACCGTATGCCGACGCGGACGAGCGCATCCAGATCGAGGATCTCACCCACGGTTTCTATCGCGTCACGTTACGTTTCGGTTTCGCCGAGGATCCGGATGTGCCGGCCGCGCTGGACAATTGCGCGACGCGCGGCGTTGGTTTCGACATGATGGACACCACGTTTTTCCTCTCGCGCGAAACCATTGTTGCCACCGAGCGCCCGGGCATGGCGCTATGGCGCGATAAGCTGTTCGCGTTCATGGCGCGCAACGCAATGCCGGCGACCGCTTTCTTCCGGATTCCGGGCAATCGGTTGATCGAACTCGGCACGCAAGTCGAAATCTAGCGCCCGCTCTCCATTGATCGCACGTCGACCATGACGCCCCCCGTCCAGCCCATGCGCATCACGCAACCCTCGCTGCGCGCGTTGACGATCGGCGCGATCGGCATTGTGTTCGGCGATATCGGTACCAGCCCGTTGTACACAATGGGCGAGGTGTTCAGCGCGAAATACGGGCTGCACGTTATCCAGGCCAGCGTGCTGGGCGTGCTGTCACTGATTTTCTGGGCACTGTTGCTGGTGGTCACACTGAAGTACGTGATCTTCATCATGCGCGCCGACAACAAGGGTGAGGGCGGCATCATGGCACTGATGGCGCTGGCCCAACGCAGCGCGCACGGCGCGCCGCGGCTGCGCTGGACCATCGCGGTGCTCGGCATCTTCGGCGC
>JBDTAJ010000080.1:0-4267 GCA_039924705.1 Rhodanobacteraceae bacterium | reverse complement strand
TGCCGCGTACGCGTCGCATCACCGCGGAAAAATCGACGCGGATGTCGGTCGGGGCGCACCCGCCATACTGTTCGGCATCGCGCATTTCGGCGTACAGGCGCGAGGTGCGTATGATTGCCTTCGATGGCACGCAGCCGACATTCAGGCAGGTGCCGCCCAGCAGATTGCGCTCGATCAGCGCTACCTTCGCGCCCAGCGCCGCCGCGGCGCGCGCGGCCGACAACCCGGCCGTGCCCGCGCCAATGACCACCAGGTCATAGCACGGCGCTGGCTGCGGATTGCGCCATTCGTCGGGACGCACGTTGTGTCCACGCTCACGCTCGTGGGGGTCATCCGCAAACGTTGTCGGGATGTCGCTGCTCTTCTGCATGGTCGATGTCCCGTCGAAGAGGATGCCCTACAACCAGCCGCCACGAAACCCGGCACGCCGGAGTCCCGTCACGACATAAGGGCAATTCCGCATCAGCCGCCAGATCAACTGGGTACGGTGATTTTCGATCATCATTGCCACGATGCCCTGATCAAGCCCGTAGTGGCCAGGCGATATCCAGCATTTGCCGTCGGCACCCACCAGAGTCGGGTTGAAACTGCTGGCGTATCGCCCATCCGTTTTCATCTCGGGATAGCGACGATGCATCGAGCGTACGGCGGACATGACGATTCCCGGTGCGAATGGCAGCGAGGCCAAGGGCGCCCAACCGGCCAGGGTCCCGTCGTCAGGGCCGTAAGGTACGCCACGCGCCGCATAGCCGAAGAGTCGGGAATGTTCACCCGCGACCCGTACGGTGTCGGCACTCGGCCCATCGCAGGCGGTCAGGCCCCAGCAATCCTCGTCATAACCGGCGAACTCAAGTGGGTTGCGCCGTGCGTACTCGCGCTGGACCAATACCGCCCGCGCGCTATTCTCGAAATAATCGCTATGGTTGCCGCGCATGAACAAGTCCCGGATATCACGCAAATCGATCCAGGCGTGTGAGAACTGATGGATGAAAAGCGGTCCGGCATAAAGAAAATCGATGTCGTAGAGATTTTCCCACTGGTAAGTCGCCGTCCACGCTTGGTACGCGCCGTCGGCGAGCGGGCAAGTCGGCGAGCCCATGCCGAGCACGTACAACACAATGCTCTCGCTGTAGCCCTCCCAGCCGTAGTGGAGAAAACCACACTCCGGCTTCCAACCCTGCATAATCGTGCCACATCCATGCTGTGACCAGCGCCAATCCACACGCCGATAGAGTTGATCGGCGATCTCGCGCAATTCATTTTCTTTAGCGGTTTCCGCATCGAAATACATCCGCGCGGTCAGGGCCCCCGCAAGCAGCAACGCGGTATCGATCATCGACAGTTCCGAACGCCAAACGCGCGTTCCGGACTGCATGTCCAGGAAGTGGTAGTAGAAACCTTTGTAACCGGTCGCATCCGGACGGCCGCTCTGGTCGCTGTCGCGGAAGAAACGCAACGCGGCAACACTGAACTCGACGGCCTCTTCCCGCGACAGCCAGCCGCGTTCCACCGCAATCGGGTACACCGACAGCGCGAATCCGACCACGGCGATACTGCATGGAGAACCCGTGCGCGAGGTATCGGGGATCAGGCCGTTGACACAATTCGCCGTTTGCAGGAAGTAATCGACCGCTGCGTGTTCAATGCCATCCAGCAGCATTTCATCGTCACCGCATGTTGCTGCCGCTACGCTTGAAATCTCTGATCTGAGCAAGGGCGTCGACATTGCGGAATCATTCCGGCAAAGCGCAAGGAATTCGTACCACTCCGCGGACAAGTCCGCTTGATTGCAATATCGCTCGAATCAAGCGACGTGCGGCTGCCTGGACGAAAATGTTGGAAAGCGAGACGGGACCGCCGGTCGCTGTGATTGACGATCGAGACATGCCCGCGAAGTTACCCGATTGCTGCAACGATCAGCAGGATAAATCCGATCAATGCGATCAATGCGTGGACGTACATCACCGGCTTGGGGAGCGGCTTGCGCTTTTCCTGGTAACCCAGATTCATGAACACGCCGCCAAGTGCGGCGAGCATCAGCAATATCAGCGCCCACAGTGCGTATCTGGGAATGCCGATCGTGAACGCGGCGAACAGCAGCAGCGTCAGTCCGGCACCAGCCATCAGCCCGTGCAGCATCGCCAGCCATGCAGGCGGGTTGCGATCCGCGAAGACCCTGGCTCCCGCCATGGTCAGGCCCCCCGCGGCGACGATCGCAAACAAGACTAATGACGGCGCACAGAATGCCTTGGATACTCATGACTCTGCCTCCCGGCTGATATGTCGGTGATGCAATGTGCGCTGGGGTTCGGCTCCCGGCGCTGCAACGACCACGCGTGCTCAACCTGCGATCACGGGGGCGTTGTTGCAGATCCGGGGCAGGCCGAGCGCATCGGCCTGCATCCGCATGTCAGTAAATCAGTGCAGCGAAGCGAGCTTGACGTCCTTGTGACCCAGCGCCTGCGCGACGTCGTACATCGCCTGATTGAGGATCTTGTGGGTATTTTCGTCGGCCGCGTGTCCGGACTTGTTGTCGATGTCGGCCATCACGGCGACATGGATGGGATGCGACAGCGTCTTGTCGAACAGATATCCGGACCAGAACGCCCCATCCGGCGCAGTGCCGGCCTGCACCAACGTGGTGGCGAGCTTAGCTCCGTGCAGATCAGCGGGTGCCGCCGGCAACTTCACGCCTTGTTCGGTCGCACGCTTCAGGCCATCGGTCACGGCGAAATCCATACCGCCGATGAAATTGTCGACGTTCGTCTTGCCATATTGCTTGGTCAGCTTGGCAACCTCGGCATTGACGGTCTTCTCGCCGAGCATCGACACCAGCGCTTTGGCAAAACTGAAATGCTGCGCGCCGCCACCGGCCTTGACCAGTGCTGCGGTGGCTTCAAGCGCCGGCTGACCGTTGTAGATGGGGCCGCCGAACCAGTTGCTCGTCGCCGTACCGTAGGTGCCCGCTGCGGTAGTGCCGCTGGATGGTTCGGCGGCAACGGTGGTGGCACCGAAAGCAAGTCCGGCAACGGCCAATGCAGCGGCAAGCATGTTGATACGCATGTTCATGATCATTTCTCCTTTGACTTCCGGAGTGCGTCACGCCGACGTTGACGTGGCATCGCTCAATTCGCGCATGCGCGCGAGAAAATCCCCATCTGGATACAAGCCATCCAGCAGACGCCTTGTTTCGGCTGACAGCAACCCCGTGAATTGACCGGCGAGTTCGCTGCCGAGCATCGCCAACGTGACGCTCTGCCGGATATAGGCGCTGGCCAGTTCCACCACTAGAACCTGTTCGGTAAGGACTCCCGTGACATTTTCGGGCGCGATATGGCCGAGAAGCGCCGCATGTCCATCGCAGACAAGCAGTAACCAGCGGGCGTCGCCAGGCGGCACCAGACGATGACGATAGATTTTGCCGCTGCACCCGCCGCATTCGTTGGAGCAACCTTCGAGACACAAAGTGGTAATGACGACATCGCGCTCGCGGGCCTGGCGCAGGTGATCGGCGAGGACCGCGGCCTCGTCCGGTTGCAACGCGATCAACAGGCTTTTCTTGCTGTCATCGATCAACTGACGCGCACTGGCCAGTACTTCGTCGTCACGGAGGTTGAGCACCGCGGCCCGGGGACGGCGCCGGGACAGCCGCGCCAACGCATGCTGCGCGGCGCGCATCAACTGCCGCTGGCTGACTTCGATGCTGCGCAAGAACCGCTTCGGCGCAATGGCGACGAAGGCGACGCCGGCACTGTGCTCGGCACGCCGCGCGGCACCCCGTTGCACCAACTTGTCGGCTACCGCGTAGATATTCGCACGCGGAATGCCCGTGGCCTTGGCCAGCGCATATCCGTTGAGCTCGCCACCCTCGATCAGCGCCACGTAAGCGCGCGCCTCGTATTCGGTGAAGGCGAGTTCCCGCAGGCCCCGCAAGGCATCCATCGTCGCGTCTATAGTAGCTATATAAGCAACTACTATAGCCCGGGGCATGCGATTGTCAAGCCCGATGCGCGACTCGAGCAGAACCTGTCCGAGCGCCTGAACTGGAGGGTCTGCGCGACAGCGCCCGGATTTGACCAGGAGCAAGGCATGCCGGACGCGAAACCGGAATGCTCGCCCGGGGCAGCCCACCACACCTAAGCACGGTGTCTGTGAAACCGGCAGCAGCCCAGTAGGCCAATCAGGAAAGCAGTTGGCGCTGTCGGGGATGATGATCGATGTTTTCGCGGTGAAAGCCGCAACATCATTCCAAAGCTGTCGCCTTATT
>JBDTAJ010000079.1:0-13833 GCA_039924705.1 Rhodanobacteraceae bacterium | reverse complement strand
AGCAGCCATTCGGGTTTCTATTTCGCGCTGCCGTATTACTTCAACCTGGCGCCCAATTACGACGCCACTGTAACGCCGCGCATCTACGCCGATCGCGGCCTGATGCTGGGCGGCGAGTTCCGCTATCTCACCGGCAACAGCAACGGCATCCTGCAGGTCGATTATCTGCCGCACGACCGTGTTACCGGTACCGATCGAGGCTATCTGCACTTCCAGGACTTCACCGTGCTGGGGCCGGGTGTGGCGTTTGTCGCCAACGTCAACCGCGTCACCGACCGCAGCTATTTCCAGGACTTCGGCAACAGCCTGACCGTGGCAGCGACTTCGCTGATCGGGTCGTCCGCTTACGTTGTCGGCAGCGGTACGTGGTGGGACGCCGGCGTGGGCGTGGACTCCTACCAGATCACCGACCCGACCATCCCCGAGGCCGCCGAACCCTACAAGCGGCTGCCGCGCATTTATTTCGACGCCGACCGCCCGTTCGGCCCGTTGGGCGGCCCGGAATATGGCGTGCGCGCGGAAGCGGTGCGCTTTTACAGCCCGTTCCGATTGAACGGCGACCGAGTGGACCTGTACCCGTACCTGACTTGGCCCTTGCAAGGCGCGGCGTGGTTCGTGCGCCCGGAAATCGGCTACCGCTATACCGATTACCGATTGCAGCAATCGGTGCAACCCGGTGGCACGACCTCGCCGAGCCGTAGCGTGCCTATCGCCGACGTGGACGCCGGATTGATCTTCGAGCGCGACGTGAATCTGTTCGGCAACAGCTACACGCAGACGCTGGAGCCGCGCCTTTACTACTTGCGCGTGCCGTATCGCAACCAGAACGATCTGCCGCTGTTCGACACCCAACCGCTGACCTTCGACTTCTGGCAGTTGTTCACCACCAACAGTTTTTCCGGCGCCGATCGCCAGGAAAACGCCAATAATTTGTCGGTCGCGCTGACCACACGCCTGCTCGACGACAACGGCGTGGAAAAGATTTCGGCCAGCATCGGCCAGATCCGCTATTTCGATCCGCAGCTGGTGCAGTTGACGCCCACCCAGAAGATCACCGATTCGAGCGGCTCCAACTACGTCGGCAACCTGCAAATCGCGATCTCGGACAATTGGCGGCTGACCGCCTCGCAACAGTGGAACCCAACCACCGAGGAAACCGACGTTTCCACCATCGGCATCCAACGCCGCATCCGCGGCGACGGCGTCATCAATCTTGCGTACCGTTACCGGCGCGGCCTGCTGGAACAGGTCGATGCGTCCAGCGAATTCCCGCTCAACGAGCACTGGAAACTGGTCGGACGCTACGACTATTCGCTACGCGACAAGAAAGTGGTGGATGCTTTCGCCGGCGTGGAGTGGGACAGTTGTTGCACCGCCACGCGGGTACTGATGCGCCGCTATGTGCGCGACTTCCAGGGCGACGTCAACAATGCGATCTTCTTTGAGGTCGAATTCAAGGGGCTGGGCGCTTACGGCCAGAAGACCGAGGATTTCCTGCACCATGCTATCCTTGGCTATGAATGACCGGATTGAGGCGGCTTGCGCGTCTCACCTTCGATGAACCTTCCGTGTTCCCACCACTCTCAATTGCTCCTGCCATGCAAGAGCGATTTGCCCCCTTAGCTTATGGGGCATTCAAGCCGCACTTCGGTACACTCCCGTACACACGCACCCTGCCGCCGCCGCAGCTACTTTCCATGAAAAAAATCATCCCGTTTTTCGCCGTATTCCTGTTCGCCAACGCCGCCGTCCCGTCCGCACAAGCGCAATTGCTCGGCGCCGACAGCCCGCCGGCCACGCAGGATAAAACCGGTTCCCTGGACGGCATCGTCGCGGTGGTCAACGACGGCGTGATCCTCCAAAGCGAACTGGAGCAAGCAGTGGCGACGGTGCAGCACCAGTACGCCGATCATCCCGACCAGTTGCCGCCCCCGGATGTGCTGCGCAATCAGGTATTGGAACGCCTCATCATGGACAAGCTGCAGGCGCAGCGCGCTGCCGACAACGGTCTGCGCGTTTCGGATGCGGAACTCGACGCCGCGGTCGCCGCCGTCGCGCAGCAGAACAAGATGACCGTGCCGCAAATGCAGTCGGCGATGCAGAACGATCACATCGACTACGCTGCGTTCCGCGAAAAGCTGCACGAGCAGATCCTGATCCAACGTCTCCGTCAACAGGTGATGCAGAGTTCCGCGCAGGTTTCCGATTCCGAGATCGACAACCTGATCGCCAATCCCGCATTCAAAGCCGGTGAGGTGCATCTGGCGCATATCGATATTACGCTGCCCGATGGCGCCGACGCCAAGACGATCGCCGCGGCGCAAGCCAAGGCCGACAAGGTTGAGGCGGATTTGAAGGCGGGCAAGGACTTCTCCGCCGAGGCGATCAGCGAATCCGGCGCCTCCGATGCGCTGCAGGGCGGCGACTTGGCTTGGCGGCGCGTGGACGAACTGCCGCCCGCGTTCGCCGATCAGCTCGCCAACATGCAGCCGGGACAAGTCACCGCGCCCTTGCGCACACCGGGCGGTTTCACCATCGTCAAGATGATCGAGCGCCGTGACGCCTCGGCTCGCCAGATCGTCACCGAATATCACGCGCGCCACATCATGGTGAAACCCAGCGCACTGGTGTCCGATCAGGAAGCGCAGGACAAGATCAACAATATCTATCATCAGGCCGTCGACGGCCACCAGGATTTCGCGGCGTTGGCCAAGAAGGACTCCGACGACACCACCACCGCCAATCTCGGCGGCGACATGGGCTGGTTCAGCCACGACGAGTGGGGCGGCGACATCGGCAATTTGATGGGTTCGATGCAGCCGGGCCAGGTTTCGCAACCATTCCGCAGCCAGGATGGCGCGTGGCATCTGGTGCAATTGCTTGGCACGCGTCAGGCCGACAAGACCACCGACATCCAGCGCGAGCAAGCGCGCCAAGCCATTGCCGCACGCAAGGGCGAGGAAGCCTATCAGCAGTTCCTGCGCGACCTGCGCTCGGACGCCTACGTCGACATCCGCCTGCCCGGCGTGCAACCGGACGGCAACGACAGCACGGGCGCGTCTTCAAGCACGCCGTGAACGCGGCGGCGCGCGGGCTGCCGCGGCTCGCCGTTACCGCCGGCGAACCCGCCGGCGTCGGGCCGGAACTGATCGCCCGGCTCGCCGCGTCCCCGCTGCCCGTCGACCTGATCGCGATCACCGACACCGGGCTGCTGCAACGCGCCGCGGCATCTTGCGGCATTGGTCTGCAACTCGAATCCTGGGACGCCACGCCGCGAACCGAACGCAGCCCTGGGGCGTTACGCGTGATCAACATTCCGCTGCGTGTGGAAGAAGTCCCGGGCACGCCGGACCCGCGTAACGCGTTTCATGTGCTGGCGGCGCTGGCGCGCGCCGCCGACGGTTGCCTTGCCGACGAATTCGACGCGCTGGTGACCGGACCCGTGCAGAAGTCGATCATCAACGACGCCGGCGAAACTTTCAGCGGGCACACCGAGTTTTTCGCGCAACGTGCGGGCGTGGATGTGGTGATGATGCTGGCCTCGCCGGAACTGCGCGTGGCGCTCGCCACCACGCATCTGCCGCTCTCGGCCGTGCCGGCCGCGATCACGCGAGGGTCGCTCACGCGCGCGCTGCGCATCGTGCATGCGGAATTGATCCGCAAATTCGGCATCGCGCAACCGCGCATCGCGGTGCTGGGTTTGAACCCGCACGCCGGCGAGGGCGGGCATCTCGGCCGCGAGGAAATCGACACGATCGTTCCCGCGCTGGTTGCCTTGCGCGCGACAGGCATGGTGCTGCAGGGACCGCTGCCGGCCGACACCGCCTTCGTTCCCGCGATGCGCGGGCAATACGACGCGGTGCTTGCGATGTACCACGACCAGGCGTTGCCGGTACTGAAATCGGAAGCCTTCGACCGCACGGTGAATATCACGCTCGGCTTGCCCTTCGTTCGCACCTCGGTCGATCACGGCACCGCGTTGGATATCGCCGGCGCCGGCCGCGCCGACCCGGCCAGTTTGTTCGCGGCGGCGGAAATGGCGATGCAGCTGATGCAACGCACGCGTGCCAGTACCTGACCATGGTACGTCCCAAAAAACATTACGGCCAGCATTTCCTGCACGAGCGCGGGATCATCGAACGCATCGTCGCGGCGCTAGCGCCGCGGCCGGGCGATCGCATCGTCGAGATCGGTCCCGGGGAAGGCGCCTTGACGTTGCCGTTGCTGGATGCGGCGCACGAGCTGGCCGCGATCGAACTGGATCAGGAATTGATCGCGCCTTTGCAATCCGCCGCCGCCGCGCACGGCGCATTGAACGTGATCCACGCCGATGTGCTGGAGGTCGATCTCACCGCGCTCGCGGGCGAGCGCAAATTGCGCCTGGTCGGCAATCTTCCCTACTACGTATCCAGTCCAATTCTGTTCCATTGCCTGCACCACAGCGACGCGATCGCCGACATGCTGTTCATGCTGCAGAAAGAGGTCGTCGAGCGGATGGCGGCCGCGCCCGGTGGCAAGGTGTACGGGCGACTCTCCGTGATGTTGCAACTCGCCTGCAAGGTCGAACCGTTGCTGAGCGTGCCGCCCGGTTCGTTCCATCCACCACCGCTCGTCGAATCTGCGGTGGTGCGCCTGACGCCGCTGCCCGCCTCGCAAAGGCCCGATCCAGCGTTGTCGCGGATGATCGAAACAATTGTTCGCGCCGCCTTCGGCAAGCGTCGCAAGACGCTGGCCAACGCGTTGTCGGGTCTGCTGGATCGACAAACGATCAGCGCCGCCGGCATCGATCCGCACGCACGCGCCGAAACGCTGGCGCCGCAAGGTTACGTGGCGTTGGCGCAAATCGCCGCGCAACGTGCGGGCTTGCCCAATACCGCCATGCTGGCCGACAATCCGTCCCATGAGTAACAACAACGAGCCGTATGCGATCGAGGTGTCGGTCGATACCCACTTTGTCGCGGAGCAATCGCAGCCCGACGCAGAGCGCTATGTGTTCGCCTATACCGTGACCCTGCGCAACGTCGGCGACTTTCCGGCGCGATTATTGTCGCGCCACTGGATCATCACCGACGCCAACGGCAAGATCGAGGAAGTGCGCGGCGACGGCGTGGTCGGCGAACAGCCGCGCCTGCAACCGGGTGAAGGCTACGTCTATACCTCCGGTGCGGTGCTGGAGACCAGCGTCGGCACCATGCGCGGCGCGTATCACCTGCACGCTGACGATGGCACCGACTTCGAGACACCGATCCCCGAGTTCGTGCTGTCGGTGCCGCGCACCTTGCACTGATACGCCGTATGGCCGTCTACGCGATCGGCGATGTGCAGGGCTGTTATCCGGAACTGTGCCGGTTGCTGGATCGCCTGCGCTTCGACGCGTCCGCCGACACTCTGTGGTTCTGCGGCGATCTGGTCAACCGCGGCGGCGAGTCGCTGGAAGTGCTGCGGTTGGTGCACGGCATCCGCGAACGTTGCGTCGTCGCGCTCGGCAATCACGATTTGACGCTGCTGGCGATCGCGCAGCGCGACGCGCAAGCGCGCGCGCGCACCAACCTCGATCTTCGCCGCGTACTGGAAGCCGATGACAGCGGCACATTGCTTTACTGGTTGCGCGCGCAAAAACTGATCCACCACGACGAGACATTGGGATTCACCCTGGTGCACGCGGGATTGGCGCCATCGTGGACGCTGAAGCAGGCACTGCGTTGCGCCCACGAGGTCGAGCGCGCGCTGGCGGGCCCCGCGCATCGGCAGTTGTTGAAGCATCTGTTCGGCGATCGCCCGGCGTTGTGGTCGGCGAAGTTGCGCGGCAACGAGCGCTTGCGCGCGGCGATCAACATCATGACCCGGATGCGCTACTGCGACGCACGCGGACGGATCGACTTCGAAGCCAAGGGCCCGCCCGGCACGCAACGCGCAGGTCTGTATCCGTGGTTCGAGGTGCCCGGCCGGAAGTCGCGCGAGACGCGCATCGTCTGCGGCCATTGGTCCGCGCTGGGCCGCTACGCGGGACTCGGCATATTTGCGATCGACACCGGCTGCGTATGGGGTGGTCAATTGACCGCGTTGCGCCTCGACGGCGACGAACCACGATTCATCGCGATGAATGCGGAGCCGCACCGTAAGCAGCTGGCGAATTAATCGATGCGAAACCGCGCCATAATTTCGCCGTGCAGCGCCGGCGTCGCGGCGAGCGCGTTGCGGGTATCCAAGCTCAACTCCGCGCCATCCAGATCGGTGAACACGCCACCCGCCTCACGCACGATCACCGCGAGCGCGGCGATGTCGAGAATGTTGACATCGGATTCGATCACCGCATCGAGCGATCCGCGCGCGAGCAGGTGATAGTGGCAAAAATCACCATAACCGCGAATGCGGTTGCAATCGCGGATCAGCGCGCCCAGCGCGTTCCAGCGCGCATCATGTGTCAGCGTCTTGATGTTGCCGAGCGACAATGCAACATCGCACAATGCGCCCGTGTCCGCGATGTGCACGCGCTTGCCGTCCAGAAACGCGCCGCCGCCACGCCGCGCCCACATAGTTTCGCCATAAATCGGCGCCGCCGATACGCCGAGCACGAGTTCGCCGCGATACATCAGCGCGATCTGGGTGGAGAAGAACGGCGTTCCCCGCACGAAGCTCTTGGTGCCATCCAGCGGATCGACCAGCCACAAGAATTCACTGTCGCCTTCGCGGCCGCGTTCCTCACCGAGGATCGCATGATCGGGAAACGCGCGTCGCAGCAAGCGTCGGATGGTGTCCTCGGCTTCGCGATCGGCGATCGTGACCGGACTCAGGTCGTCCTTGAGTTCGACCTGCACACCGCGCGCGAAATGGTGCGCGATCAGTTCACCCGCGGCCGCTGCGGCGCCGCGCGCGACAGTCAACGCGTGCTCGAGAAAGGCGGCGGTGGGCGCAACAGGCATCGATGGAGACGCATCCGCAAAGAAAGGTCGACAGCGCTTGAGCCGCAACGCCGCCGCGCCGATGATAGCAAGCATGACGACCAACCTTTCCAACGCCGCGCTGGCCGCGCGCGATCTCGCGGTGGTCTGGCATCCCTGCACGCAGATGCACGATCATGACATCACGAATAGAAGCGGTATCCCGATGATCCCGATCACGCGCGGTGAAGGCGCGTGGCTGATCGATCACGACGGCAAGCGTTATCTGGATTGCGTGAGTTCCTGGTGGACCAATCTGTTCGGACACTGCGAGCCGCGCATCGCCGCGGCGGTCAAGCAACAGCTCGACACGCTGGAGCAGGTGATCTTCGCCGGCTTCACCCACGAACCGGCGTTGCAGCTGGCCGAGGAACTGGTACGAATCACGCCGCCGGGATTGGATCGCGTGTTCTTCGCCGACAACGGCTCGTCCGCGGTGGAAGTCGCGCTGAAGATGAGTTTCCATTACTGGCTCAATAAAAGCGGGCGCAACGTGGATCACGGCGGCAAGACGCGTTTTATTGCGCTAACCGGTAGCTATCATGGCGAAACGCTGGGCGCTCTGTCGGTCACCGACGTTGCGCTGTATCGCAAGACCTATGCGCCATTGCTGCTGGAGCCCATCCTCGCACCGTCGCCGGATGCATATCAGCGTGAACCCGGCGAGTCATGGGAGGGTGTCGCGCGGCAGCGTCTCGTCGAAATGCGTCGCATTCTGGAACATCATGCGCACGAAACCTGCGCGGTGATCGTCGAACCGCTAGTGCAATGCGCGGGCGGGATGCGCATGTACCACCCGTCGTATCTGACCGGTCTGCGCGCGCTATGCGACGAGTTCGGCGTGCACCTGATCGCCGACGAGATCGCGGTGGGCTTCGGCCGCACCGGCACATTGTTCGCTTGCGAGCAGGCGAATATCGCGCCGGATTTCATGTGCCTCTCGAAAGGCCTGACCGGCGGTTTTCTGCCTTTGTCGGCGGTGTTGACCACCCAGCGTATGTACGACGCGTTCTACGCCGAACACCAAAGCGGCAAGGCCTTTCTGCATTCGCACAGTTACGCCGGCAATCCCCTGGCATGCGCCGCGGCGCGCGCCACGCTCAAGATCTTCCGCGACGAACCTGTGCTGGAACGCAACCGCGCGCTGGCCGCGCATATGTCGGAATGTCTCGCGCCCTTGGCCGACCACCCGCATGTCGCGGAAGTGCGCCAGACCGGCTTGATCGCGGCGGTGGAACTGGTGGCCGACAGGGCCGCGCGCGCGCCCTTCCCCGCCGCCGAACGGCGCGGGCTGCGGGTGTATCTGCATGGACTCGAGCACGGCGCGCTGTTGCGCCCGCTCGGCGACGTGGTCTATTTCATGCCGCCCTACTGCATCACACCCGACGAAATCGATACGATGACGCGCACCGCCACGGAGGGAATCGACGCGGCGGTGCGCTGAAGGATCGAGCGAACAACCAGCGGAAAATCAGCCGCCGCCGCTGGATACCCTGGGGTCGAGCTGCCGCAAGGCGCGGCCCAGATTCGGATCGCCGGTTTGCAGCAACTCTTCGCGGCTGTAACTATCTCCGTTGACCGGCAGGCAACCGCCCTTGGGCGGTCGTATGTGGCTACCGGTGTCGCGCAGGCAACCGCGGTCGCCAGGCGCGGGCACTTGACGTGTGCCCAGCGCCACATTGACGTCGGCGTTGGCGGCGGTCTGCTGCGTCGTGGTGGTCGTCGTCGAAACATCGGCCGACGCATTCTGCGCGATGGCCGTGTCTGCGAAAGCGCCCAAGCCGCAAGCTGCAATGAAACTGGCGAGGATGATCTTATTCATGGTTGCGTACTCCAAGTCGCTCCCCTACCACATTCTCCTCTGCCACCGTGGGCGTGACAAATGCCGTCCCCCGCAACGACAGCTTTCGTTCATACTTTTAGCTGGCATCCATGCCCGCGAAGATCAAAAAGCGGACATCCCTGCCCGCACTTTCAACTCTGGATCACGCGATGCGCGTCGTTCGAATCTACATTGATCACGTTTTGGCTGCCGGTGATGAAATCGCGTTGCCAGCGCAGGCGGCGACGCACGCGGTGCGGGTGTTGCGCCTGCGCGCGGGCGATGCGCTAACGCTGTTCAACGGCGATGGTTGCGACTACGACGCCGAACTGGTACTGGCCTCGCCGCGCGATGTGCGTGCGCGCATTTTGGATGGGCGGCGTGCGGAGACCGAACCGCTCCTGCGCATCACGCTCGCGCAGGCGCTGGCCCGTGGCGAAAAAATGGATTGGATCGTGCAGAAGGCCACCGAATTGGGTGTCGCGCGGATCGTGCCGCTGGTCACCGAGCGCAGCGAAGTGCGTCTGGACGCCGCGCGCGTCGACCAGCGCGTCGCGCATTGGCGTGCGGTGGGTATCGGCGCGTGCGAGCAATCCGGACGCGCGTGTTTGCCAGATATCAGCGCGCCGCAGTCACTGGAAACATGGCTGGCATCGGTTGAGCGCAGCGATGATGCAATACGGTTGGCGCTGTTGCCAGCGGGTGAAATCTCGCCGCACGATCTCGACACTTTGACGAATGGCGCGATCTTGGCGGTCGGCCCCGAAGGCGGTTTCGGCGAACGCGATATCGTCGCATTGCGCGCGGCGGGTTTTCATGGGCTCAAACTCGGGCCGCGCGTGCTACGCACGGAAACAGCAAGCATCGCGGCGATCGCGGTATTGCAAACGTTGCACGGGGATTTCTGATGGATGTTCGGAGGAATCTTCGCAAAGCGTCGCAGTAGATTTGCGGAGGTTCCTCAGGTAGCGCGCGCCAGCGCCTGCTGAACCATATCCTCGATCTCGGCGAGATCGGGAATGTAAGCATGATCGTCACGCACCAATACCTGATCGCGCACGCCGGCTGGCGTCGGGCTATCGTCGCCTGTCGGGATCAGGATTTCCGGCGAGATCGTGGTCAGACGCGGAAAACCCTGCGTCAACAGAGCCAGGAATGGCATCTTCTGATGTCCCTCCAGCGCCTTCAGGATCGCGACCTTGGCGTTGGTGGTGTGTTCCTCGGCGGCCAGACCCGCGAGCAAGGAAAACGAAAACAGCGGCAAGCGCCAACCGCGCCAAGATAGCCGTCCGAGCAACCACAGCGGCGCCGATGGAATCGGTTCCGGGTTAGCGTAGGTGATGACCTCGGCCACGGACGCATTGGGCAGCAACACGCGACCCTGCGTGACCGGAATCATGACGCCACGGACTTCGCGTGGCAGCTCGTGCATAGCGCTCATATTACTTTACCCGCGCTTTTGACGCTTTTGGCGGTCTTAACCCTTTTGGCGCTCTCTACGCGACGCGCGGGTTTCCCCCCTTCCAAGCGCATTTCCTCGAATTCCCGTTCGCGCACCAGCGCTGGCGCGACGTGCTCGATGGGCTCCAACTCGAAATCGACGCTCCCGCTTTGCGCGGTCGCCGGCTCAAAAACCGGTACGGATTCGCGCGGCGCCGAAAAAACGGTCGGCTCATCGACCAGTTGCCACGCGCCAGGACCTGGCGCGACCATCGCGAATGGTGAAGGGGCTTCCTGGGGCGTCGCGGCGGACGATTCCGCCAGCTCCACGACCTCCCAAGAGGCTGGCCCATTCGAGGCGCTGTCCGCCGCGTTGGCGAGCAAAACATCGACATGCGCGGAAAGCGCGTCGGCGTCGCGGCTTGCGTCCCCTGAATCGGATGGGAAATCCGCCAACAGGGATTCGATTTCGTTTTGGGTCAATGGACGCGCGGCAGCCGGCTTGGATGCATCGGCATGGTCGGCTTGCGCGATCGCAGCCGCGATCTGTCCCCGCGCATGGGCCAAACCCTGCGAATCCGGCGTTTGTACGGCCGGCGCCGGTCGCGGCGGATCGACATCCACGCTGCCGCGCAGCTTGGCGGCAAGATGCCGCGCCCAACGCGCGCGCGCCCAACCATCGAGGCCTCGCGAAATGATCGCATCGTTGAACACCACCGGCATACCGGCGACATCCAGCATCGCGGATAAAGCATCGAGCTTGTCGTCGCAGAGATCATCCAGATTGATCAGCGCGATCGCGGCGCCGGAAGCGGCGAGCGCTGTCTGATCGACTTCTTCGACACGCGCCTTGCAAACCACTTTCAAACCCGCCTCGGTCAACGCTGCTTCCACATGTGCCAGCAGCGTGTCATCGGCATAGAACAGCGCGATGCGCGGGGATTCCGATTGCGCCGCGATCACTGCCGCGCCGGCTCGCGCCGCCTTGGATTCGGCCATGGGGTTGTCATGCGCATTGATGGCGTAATCAGACATGACTGGTCTCCAGTATCTCTTGAACGTTGCGCAGCAACTCGGCCTCGTTATACGGCTTGCCGAGATAACGCTCCACGCCGATTTCGAATGCGCGCTGACGGTGCTTCTCGCCGGTGCGCGAAGTGATCATGATGATCGGGATGTCGCGCAGGCGCGGATCGTTCTTCATGTGGGTGGCCAGCTCGTAGCCGTCCATGCGCGGCATTTCGATGTCGAGCAGCATCAGATCCGGCACGCGGTCGATCAGCTTCTCGACCGCGTCAAGGCCATCCTTCGCGGTCAGTACCTCGAAATCGTTGCGCTCCAGCACGCGGCTGGTGACCTTGCGCATGGTGATCGAATCGTCGACCACCATGATCAGCGGTTGCGCGCGTTCCTCGCGCGCCGCGACCGGCTGCGGTAGCGCCGCTTCCGGACCCGCGCTCTCCTGACGCGCCACCGAACGACGCACCAGTGGCGCGATATCCAGGATCAGCATCACCGAACCGTCGCCCATGATGGTGGCGCCGAAAATACCCGGCACCGAGCTCACCTGCGGACCGACCGACTTCACCACGATCTCGCGCGAACCGACCACCGCGTCGATCCGCACCGCCGCGCGCAGATCGCCCGTGCGGATCATCAGCAGCGGCAACTGGCCTTCGTCGAGCGTATGCACGCCAGGCAGGCCTAGCAAATGCGAAAGATCGTGGATCGCGTAATCCTCACCCGCGTAGGCGAACACCGGGTTGCCGGCGGCGAGACGTTTTTCTAGCTCGTCGCGGCCAATGCGCGTCACACCCTGGATCGAGGTCATCGGTACCGCGTAAATGGTTTCCCCGGTGCGCACCAGGATCGCCTGCGCCACCGCCAGCGTGAACGGCAGCCGGATATTGAAGGTACTGCCGCGGCCATGTTCGGAATCGATCGACAGCGAACCGCCGAGCTGCTTGATCTCGTTGGCGACCACATCCATCCCGACGCCGCGGCCGGCGACCTGGGTGACCGATTCGGCGGTCGAGAAGCCGGTCTCCAGCACGAATGCATAAAGATCGCGGTCGGACAATTGCACGCCGGGGTTGAGCAGGCCACGTTCGACCGCCTTGGCGCGGATCGCATCGCGATCGAAACCGGCGCCGTCGTCGGTGACGCGGATCAGCACTTCGGTCGCCTCGCGGCTGACCTGGATCGCGACCGTTCCCTCTTCGGGTTTGTTGTGCGCGATGCGCGTGTCCGGCGCCTCGATGCCGTGCGCCAGCGCGTTACGCAACATATGCTCGAACGGCGCCTTCATGCGCTCCAGCAGATTGCGATCCATCTCGCCCTGCGCGCCCTCGACCCGCAATTGTGCGCGCTTGCCCATATCCATCGCGGCCTGGCGCAAGGTGCGGCGCAGGCTCGGTACCATCGATTCGAACGGCACCATGCGCGTGCGCATCAGGCCTTCCTGCAAGTCGGAAGACACCCGCGACTGCTGCAGCAGCAGTGTTTCCGATTGCCGGGTCTGGTCGTCGAGGATGCTCTGGATCGACACCAGGTCGGCCACCGATTCGGCTAGCGCGCGCGAGTATTGCTGCAGGTTGGAGAAGCGATCCAGTTCCAGCGGATCGAACGTCGCGCCATGCGCGCCTTCGTTCTCGCGCTGGTACCGCGACAGGATCTGTGCCTCGGTTTCGATTTCCAGCGCGCGCAACTGCGTACGCAGACGCGCGACGGTCTGTTCCAGTTCGACCAGGTTGAAACGGAAATTGGAAACCTGCTGTTCGAGGCGCGAGCGGTAGATCGACACCTCGCCGGCGTAGTTGACCAGGTTGTCGAGCAAATCCGAACGCACCCGGATCATTTCCTGCGCGGCGCGCGGTTCGTCCTCGAATTGGGGCGCTGCGCGTGGTGCGATCTTTTCGCGCGGCGTCTCCGGCGCGGTTGCCTGCGCTGGTGCGGATCGCTCCGGCGGTGCGGCGGTTTCGGATTCAACGGCATCGGTCTGCGCTTGCACGCGACCCGCGGCCAGCGCCTCGAAACGCGCGATCGCATTGACCGGCATCGCCACGGCACGGCCGTGGATCACGCGCTGCAACAGATCGTGCAACCGATCGAAACCGCGTTCCAGCGATTCGACGATCAACGGATCGACGTCGCGGCGTCCTTCCGCGATCGCTTCGAGCAGGGTTTCCATCACGTGTCCGAGATCGCCGATCGGCGCGATACCGGCAACGCGCGCGCCACCCTTGAGCGTATGCAGATCACGCTGCAGGCCGATCACCGGCTCGTGTTCTTCCGGCGCGTCGCGCAATTGCGCGAGCAGGCCATCCGAATGATCGAGCAGCTCGCCGCCTTCCTGGTTGAAGATTTCCAGCAGATCGGGGTCGATGTCGGGCAGGTCGAGTTTGCCATCGGGCTGCATGTCATCCGGGAATGGCGGGTATGCGGCCAGAATTGCGGCGCGTTCGGCCGCGCGCGCGCGGCGATCGGCGGCGATGCGTTCGGCATCGATGCGATCGGCTTCCGCTTTTTCCGTGGCGATCTTTTCCTGTTCCAACCGTTGCGCTTCCTCCAGTTCCGCCGCGAGGCGATCGGCTTCGGCCCGCTCCAACTCGGCCCGCTCCAACTCGGCCC
>JBDTAJ010000078.1:0-9408 GCA_039924705.1 Rhodanobacteraceae bacterium | reverse complement strand
TGAGGGCGGGAAGATCGGCGTTGAAATGATCGAGCGTGGTCTCAAGCCGCGAAACGTCGGCGTCATCGATCATCGCCATACCGGGGATGCACAGCTCACCGCCGAGATCGAAAAGATCGTGCTGGATTTGCGTCAGTGTCTCGATCGCCGGCAACGGCAGATCAGGCGAGGCAAGCAGCACGCCGACCGCGCTGTTGAGTTCGTCCACCGTGCCGTAGGCCGCGACCCGCGCGGAATCCTTCGGCACGCGCGCGCCGTCGCCCAAGCCCGTCGTGCCGTCGTCGCCGGTTTTCGTGTAAATCTTGGAGAGTCGATTGCCCATAGCCGGGCAACGCTCAGCCGGCCGCGGGTTGTAATACTGCGTAGCGCCTACTCAGCAATGCAAAGCCGCCGAACAGCGCGGCGCTCCACAACAGCGTGCCGGGCAGCGTGCCGTACTGATAGAACGGCCAACCGGCGACGTAGCAGGCGATCAAGCCCGCGCCGGTGTGCGGATACATCGCGCTGGTCGCCCATACGAAGAAGTTGGTGGCCAGATAAAAACCCGTGGCGCTGGCGAGCGCGGCGACCGCGACATTCGTGAGGCGCACGCGGCCCCGCAGTGCGAATCCGGCGAACGCGGTCAGTGCCACGCAGCCGTACACCACCGGCATCATCACGCCGTAGAAACCGATCACCGCATCGGCGAGCAGCAGCGCCAGCAGCGGCACGATCACGGCAAAGCGCCGATCGACGAAATATGCGCCGCCGAACAACGCGATCGCCTCGACCGGGGTGAAATTCCAGGGCAACGCGCCCGCCGCGTAATGCACAGCCAGACGGTAGATCACCGTGAACGCGATCATCCCGCACAAGACGAGATTGCGGGGCGTGAGCAGAGGGGTGACGACGCTGCGTGGCATGGAGGGTTCCTCGATCAACGACAGATAGCTTACCGCAAATAGTCGGCACGGGATTGCGGCACGCTATCATCCCACGATGCACGACCACACAGACATCTTGATCGTGGGCGGCGGCTTGGTCGGCGCGAGCCTTGCGATCGCGCTGGATCGGTGCGGGCGCGGCGCGACCTTGATCGAAGCCTCGGCACCGCGCGCGCCTTCGCAACCGAGTTACGACGAACGCAATCTCGCGCTGGCGCGCGCTTCGATCAACGCGCTCGAAAGGCTAGGCGTGTGGCAACACGCACAAGCCGCGGCGACGTCGATCACGCGGCTGCACGTCAGCCGTGAGGGAGAGTTCGGTGCGGCGCGCTTGTCGGCGCGGGAAGTCGATGTCGAAGCCCTGGGTGCGACATTGCCCGCGCGCGAACTCGGCGACGCGCTGGAAAGGCGGTTGCAAACCGGCGCGCAGCTGACACGGTATTCGCCGGCCAAACTGGAATCCTTGCAACGCCTCGACAATGGCTGGCGAGCACGCATCTCGACATCCGATGGCACGCGCGAAATCGAAACGGGATTGCTGGTCGGCGCCGATGGAACCGATTCTTATCTCCGTGCGCAACTTGGCATTGATGCCGAGGCGCACGAATACGCGCAGAGCCTAATCGTGTGTACGTTGACACCCGAACGTGACCCAGACGGTTGCGCTTACGAACGCTTTTCCGATGACGGGCCGGTCGCGCTGTTGCCGCTTTCCTCCCGTCGTTGCGGGTTGGTGTTGACCGTGCCTGCGGAACAGGCTGATACGGCTTTGGCCTTGGGAGACGACGCCTTTGTTGCGCTTGCGCAGCGCCGCTTCGGCTGGAAGCTTGGACGGCTGATGCGGCCCGGCAAGCGTCAGGCGCACCGCGCGCGCCGCCTCGTCGTGGCATCCCTGACCGCGCCGCATGCGATATTGATTGGCAACGCCGCTCAGACCGTGCATCCGATCGGTGCGCAGGGTTTCAATCTCGGGTTGCGCGACGCCTTGACGCTGGCGGAGTTGACCGCATCATCGAGCGATACCGGCGCGGCCGAGCTGTTGCGCGACTATGCCGCGCGCCGCGCACCAGACCGCGACGGCGTGGTGGCCTTCAGTCACGGATTGATCTCGCTGGCGTGCCTGCCGCAACCGCTGTTCGCACCATTGCGTTCATTGGCGTTGATCGGATTCGATCGTTTTCCGCCGCTGAAACGCGCGCTGGCGAAGCGCGGCATGGGTTTCCGCGGCGAGCCACCAGCGGCAACGCTGGAGCGTGCACCGTGAATGCGCGTCGCGCGATGCCGGATATTGCAGTTGCCGGCGGCGGCATGGTCGGCGCGGCTTGCGCGTTGGCGCTGGCACGCCGCGGTTTCGATGTCGTATTGATCGAGCCGCGCGAACCCGCGCCTTGGCGCGCGGAGGAGCGCGCAGACTTGCGCGTGATCGCCTTGGCGCCCTCGTCGGCATCACTGCTACAAGGCCTCGGCCTGTGGAACACGATCCGTGATGCGTGTGTCTCGCCATATCGAAAGATGCGCGTGTGGGACGCGGAATCCGGCGCCGAACTTTCGTTCGATGCGGCCGACGAGGGCCGTGCGGAACTCGGCTGGATCGTCGAAAACAAATTGCTGCAGTCGGTGTTGTGGAATGCGCTTGACGCCGTCGGTGTACGCCGCGTATGTCCGGGCGAAGTGCTCGATGTCGAGACGCGCGCGGAGCGTGTGGCGTTGACATTGGACGACGGGGTAACGCTATCGGCGCGCTTGTTGGTGATCGCCGATGGCGCGCGGTCGGCGTTGCGCGAACGCGCCGGGATTGAAACGCACGGACACGATTACGGCCAACGTGCGGTGGTCGCGCATGTTTCCACGGAACGTTCGCACGAGTCGACGGCGTGGCAGCGTTTCACCCGTGAAGGACCGATCGCATTGCTGCCGTTGCTCGACGGCCGCAGCTCGATCGTGTGGTCGTTGCCAGAGCAACGTGCGCAACAGGTGTTGACGATGGACGATGCGGCTTTTTGTAACGAAGTCAGCCTTGCCAGCGATTTCCGCCTAGGCCGCGTTACCGCGGTCACGCCACGCGCCTCGTTTCCGCTGCGGCTGCAACTGGCGAAAACCTACGCGATCGATCGTTGCGTGCTGCTGGGCGACGCCGCGCACGCGTTGCACCCTTTGGCCGGGCAGGGCGCCAATATTGGCTTGCGGGATGTCGCCGAATTGGTGGAAGTGCTGGGCGAGGCGCGCGATGCGGGACGCGATTTCTCGGTACCGCACGTTCTGCAGCGCTACGCGCGGCGGCGGCGTTCCGCCGACACGCTGGATGCGTGGTCGTTCGATGCGTTGTCGCGGATGTTCGCGTGGCGCGCGCCGCCGTTGATCGCGTTGCGCGGGATGGGCTTGCGCGCGGTCGATGCGCTGGCGCCGTTGAAGCATGCTTTCAGTACCCATGCCGCAGGCGTCAAAGAATTCACGAGGAGAATGCCATGAACAGAATGATTGCAATACTGCTGATGTTGGTCGCGATGCCTGCGGCCCACGGGGCGATGCGGACCAAAAACATCGACTACACCGCCGGCGGGAAAGCCATGCGCGGTGTGCTGATCTGGGACGACGCGGCCACGGCGAAACGTCCCGGATTGTTACTGATACCGAACTGGCGCGGCATCAACGACGCCAATGTCAAGAAAGCGACAACGATCGCCGGCCGCGATTACGTGATCTTCGTCGGCGACATGTACGGCAAGGACACGCGGCCCAACAGCGATAAGCAAGCGCAAGTCGCGGTCAAAACGCTGTATGCGGATCGCGCGCTGATGCGCGCGCGGGTCAATGCCGCGTTCGATCAATTGAAGTCTCTGACGAGCCAAGCGCCGATCGACCCACGACGCCTTGCCGCGATCGGTTTCTGTTTCGGCGGTTCGGCCGTGCTCGATCTCGCGCGCAGTGGCACCGACGTCGCCGCGGTGGTGAGTTTCCACGGAGAGCTATCCACCGATGATCCTTCTCTTGCGAAACACATCAAGGCGCGTGTGCTGGCGATGAATGGCGCCGATGACAAGGGCACGATGCCGGACGCCGGCAAGTTCATGGACGAGATGCGCATGAGCCCCGCCGAATGGCAGTTCGTGGTGTTCGGCCATACCGTGCATTGCTTCGCCGAACCGGACGCGCATTCGCCACCCGGTTGCGTCTACAACCCGAAGGTCGCCGCGCGCGCATTCAAGCTGATGCATGCGTGGCTGGACGAATCATTTGCGGATCAATGATCTCGTTCGACCGCATACGTCGCCAACGTATCCAGCGCATCGCGATAACGCGACGGCGGTAACGACGCAAGCGAGGCGCGGGCGGTATCGGCGTGCCGGTTCGCCAGTGCCCGCACCCTTTCGATCGCGCCGGAGTCGCGGATCGCCGCCACGATCGCCTCCAGCGACGACGATCGATCCAGTTGCTCGGCGTTGCGCAGCGCGTCGCGCAGCATCGACGCTTGTGCGGGCGCGGCACGTTCGATCGCGTAGATCAGCGGCAAGGTCGGTTTGCCTTCGACCAGATCGTCGCCGATGTTCTTGCCGATCGTCTGCGCATCGGAAACATAGTCGAGCAGATCGTCGGCGATCTGGAACGCGAAGCCGAGTTGCAGGCCATATTCGCGCAACGCATTTTCCTGCGCTTGGGGCAATCCGGCAAGTATCGCGCCGAGCTGCGTGGCGGCGGCGAACAGCACAGCGGTCTTGCGCTCGATCACGCGCAGGTACGCCGCCTCATCGGTGTCGGCATTGCCGAGGTTGAGCAATTGCAACACCTCGCCCTCGGCGATCGCGTTGGTGGAGTCGGCCAGAATCCGCATCACTCGCGTCCGGTCCAGTTCCACCATCAACTGGAACGCGCGCGAATACAGGAAATCCCCGACCAGCACGCTGGCGGCATTGCCCCACAGGTTATTCGCGGTCTTGCGCCCACGCCGGAGATCGGAACCATCGACCACGTCGTCGTGGAGCAGGGTTGCGGTGTGGATGAACTCGATCACCGCGGCGAGCTGGATGTGTTCGTCGCCCCCATAACCTGCCGCGTGCGCGGCCAGCACGTGCAGCATCGGCCGCAGCCGTTTGCCGCCGCCACCGACGATGTGCTCGCCGACCGCGTTGATCAGCGCCACGTCGGAAGCCAGCCGCGCGCGGATCAGCGCATCGACCGCGGCTATGTCGGGATGAGCCAGCGCGCGCGCGCGCGCGAAACCGTCGACGTTATTAGGTTCCGTGGCAACGGCGTGATTCATGCGCGGACTAAAGGGGAAGGAGGCGCGATTATAGACACGCGGCCGATGGCGGTGGGCCCCGACACGGCGAAGCGGCGCCAGACTACGGTGGATCGCACGAATCGCCGCGGGCCATCGCGCGAGCGTGCTAGCATTCTGAACCCCATCGCAGTTCGAACCATCGAGGAAAGCCCATATGGCACGCGGCGTCAACAAGGTCATCCTGATCGGCAATCTCGGCGCGGACCCGGAAACGCGCAGCACGCCGTCGGGCACGATGATCACCACCATCCGGCTGGCCACGTCGGAATCATGGAAAGACAAGCAGACCGGCGAGGCGCAGGAACGCACCGAGTGGCATCGCGTCAAATTCTTCGGGCGGCTGGCGGAGATCGCGGGCGAGTACCTCAAGAAGGGGCGCCAGGTGTACGTCGAGGGTGCGATCCGCAGCGACAAATACACCGACAAGGAAGGCATCGAACGCTGGAGCACCGACATCATCGCCAACGAAATGCAGATGCTGGGCGGCCCGGGCGAGGGCGGTGCGCGCGGCGCTTCGGGCGGCGAAGGCGGCGGTTATCGCGATCGTCCCTCGCGCAGCGGCGGCGAGCCTTCCGGCGGCGGTCGTCCGGCCTCAGCGCCGCAACCAACATCCGGCGTCGGCGACAATTTCGAGGACGACGATATTCCGTTCTGATTTTCGCGGCGGGTATCGCCGAGCAACTTCGCGCGCAAAAAATCCACGGTTGCCTGATCCGCGCATAGCCACGAAGCATGGCGCAGGAAACCGTGGATTTCGTTGGGCAGTACCAACTCCTCGTAGGGCACATGCTGTTTCAGCAGACGCCGCGTCAGATCTACCATCTGCAGGAAGTGCACGTTGCGGTCATCGTCACCCTGGATCAGCAGCACCGGCGAAGACCAACGCACGACGTCGGCATCCGGCGAGGATTCCCACGCGACTTTCATCGCCTGCTTGCGGTCGCCCTGTTCATAGCGCGCTTCCGGCTTGCCGAACCAAAGATCGATGAAGCGGGACCAGTCGTGCACGCCGTGCATGTCCACGCCCGCCTTGAACAGATCGGAATTGCGCGCCAGCGCCAGCGCGGTCAGGTACCCGCCGTAGGAGCCGCCCCAGATGCCGATGCGTTTGGGATCGACGCCATGCGTGTGCTGCAGGAACCTGGCCCCAGCCAGCACGTCCTGATATTCGGCCGCCCCGGTCGGCCCCCAGTGCGGCGGCTGCTGGAATGCAAGCCCATAACCGATGCCGAGCCGGTAGTTGATCGATAGCACGGTGAAGCCGTGATCGGCGAGATACTGATTCACGGCGTAGCTGTTGCTGTAGTAATCCATGTAATGCCAGCCGAGCAGCATCTGCCGCGGCGGCCCGCCATGCACGAAGATGACGCCGGGTCTCATCGCGCCGTCGTCGCGTTGAAAGAGTTGTCCGTGCACGAGGGTTCCATCGGCGGCCGTGAAACTGACGGATTTCGGCACGATCAGCTGCGCGGCCGGAAAACGTTTCGGCAATAAACCGGGCAGCAGCGCGCGCCGATCGCTTCCGTTATCGGCCATCAGTGCGACCGATGGCGGACGTTGCGCGTCTGCATCGATGAAGGCGACCGTGTGATCGCCGGCGACAACCGGCGTCCATTGCAATCCGTCATCGTGCGTCAGCGCAACCGACTGCGCGCGGTCGACCGGCACCTCGAACAGATGCCGGCGGTCGTGATCGTCGGGATCGGTTCCGGCGTTGGCGCTGTAAACCATGAAATGCCGATCGCGGCTCTGCGCGACGTCCTCGACCATGAACTTGCCGGGCGTGAGCAGCAACGGCTGACCGCCATTCGCGTCGAGCGAATACAGATGCGGCCAGCCATCGAGGTGGGCCAGGAAAACCAGTTTTGAATTGGCAGGACGAGAATCCGCCCGTTGCGAACCCTCCGCCCAAAACAGATTCGCCTCGCCTTGCGTTTGCGGATACGAACCGCGCAAGGTATCCGGGCTGTCCCACACGGCGCGACCGCGCCCACCCGCCGCATCCGCGACCCAGATCGACCATGGTTGCGGCGTCTGCTCGAGGATCGGTTCCGGCGCACCGCCCCTGCCTGGTTGGCGCGTGAACGCGATGCGCGCGCCATCCGGCGACCAGCGTGGCGAGGCATCGCGGTCGGTCGAGGGCGCGAGATAAAGCAGCGGCGTCTTGTCGTCGGCGTAGATACCGATGAAGGCGTGATCGTCGCGATCGGAAACGAAGGCGAGCTGGTTGCCATCGGGCGACCAGCGCAGCTCGCTATCCTTGCCACGATCGAAGAATAGGCGTCTCGGTTTGCTCTTGTCCTCGTTCTTACCCTTGTTGTTTTCCTTGTCTTTGTGCTTTTTGTCGCCGTTGCCATCGTCCGCGTGCTTGCCTTTGTCGCTGTACGCCAGCGGCGCGGTCCATACCTGGTCGTCCTTGATGTAGACAAGTTGGTCCTGTGCCGACAGCGCCGGCGCATCGCCTTCGGTCACCTCGTGCGGTGTGCCGTGGGACAGGTCGACCGCCCAGATCGCGACCTTCGGTTCATCCGGATTCGACGCCGGATCAGGCGCCAAACCGCCCTCGGCCGGCCAGTTGGCGTCGTGATCGCCGCCGCGCACGAACACCAACGCATCGCCCGACGGCGAAAACGTGAGTTGCGTGATTTCCCGACCATCGTCCTTGTCGAAATGGGTGATCTGGCTCGGTATGAAATCGGGTCCGGCCGCCACCCAGACATTGCGCGCGCCGCGCAGGTCGATGACCCAGGCGATGCGCTCGCCGTCCTTCGCGGAAACGAGATCGCTCGGAAACGGGTAATCGAGCACCTGCTGCAGCGTGAATCCGGCTTGCGCCCGTTCAGGGGCGGCCGCATGCGTCACTGGCAGCAATGCGAGACAGATCAACAAGCAGGCTGGACAGGCATGACGAGGGCGAAAGCGCATCGTGGAGACTCCCCGGATCGGCAACTCTTCTGTCATACCCGCGTTACCGCGCGATGTGAAGTGCTTGCGGTCATGTGCGTGGGATCATCTTGCCGCGGCGCCCTTCCGCCACGTCCGCTTCAGCGGATGCGCCTCGGTGTTGAACGTCAACGCGTCGAAATCCAGTGCGCTCGGGTTGAACAGCAGGTAGTAGTACTTGAAGGTTTCGGCGAGGACGAAACTTTCCATATCGTCGCGTTGCTGTTTGGTGACCACATCCTTCAGCGCGCCCATCGCCAGATAGTCCGGATCGTGCGTCGAGTGATACAGATAATAGGTCGACTCGACGATTTCAGGGCGCAGATCGTAACCGGGCGACACGACTTTCATGGTCTTGTAATCGAGCACTTCCGGTTCGATGCCGTGCAGATTCCACATTCGAAAAGACGAATCCTGCAATCGCACCGCGCGCGGCACGTCGCCCGACAGCGCCAGCAGCGCGGGGAAGAACGCATCCAGCGCGCCGTATTCGGTGCCGGTGCGCTGGCCGGTGTCCATGTCGGCGTGGCCGTATCACAGCTAGCCGCGGACCTCGTCGGCGAGGTATTTGTTCACCGCCGGGATGCCGGCTTTCCACATCGCCAGGCAGTCCTTGTCGCCGAACAGGCGCCAGCACTTCCACAGGTATTCGTAGTAGGAATCGATGCCGCCGCTGACGCTCGCGTCGGGGTCGATCCACTTGCGCGTCTCGACATTCAAACCAGCGCCGACCAAACCGATCTGCGAGGTGCGCCGATAAGTCGCCACCAGGGCGCGCTTGGCCTTGTTGTAGAAGACCGGCTCGACGCTGAGTTTGGAGAGCGTGCCGAATTCCAGCAGCAGCGTGCCGGTTTCGGCTGGGTTGGATTCAACGCCACGGGTCTTGCCGGTGCGCAGGTTGACATAGACATAAGGCAAACCGGTCGGCGAATCGAACACCGGCAATAGCCGATGGCCCAGATCCTGCGCCTGGTGCAGGAGGCGAATGTCGCCGGTCAACTGGTAACCGGACAACAGTCCACCAAGCATGCGGATGGTGATCTCGAAATTCTTGGATCGCGTATGGATCGGCCACGGCGAAATCATGGCCGGGGGCGAACTGCGCTTCGTGGTGGCGGCGCAGCCGAACAGACAATGGGGCGTTGGCGCCGCGGCCCGGCCTTATTCGATGAGCGCGGCTCGATGAGCGCCTGTCTCCAACCGGGCGCGCCGCGCCCGCTCAATCGATCGCCAGCTTCTTCAGCTTGTAGCGCAGCGCACGGA
>JBDTAJ010000077.1:0-8747 GCA_039924705.1 Rhodanobacteraceae bacterium | reverse complement strand
AGAAGGGCGGCCATGGATGGCCGCTTCTGGTCTCGATTAATTTTGTAAGGTCGAATTTGCCGGTTCGCTGCGATGAGCCGCGATCACGGAAGATCGCATAAATAGCTGGCGCTCCCTACGAGACTCGAACTCGTGTTCCCGCCTTGAGAGGGCGGTGTCCTGGGCCACTAGACGAAGGGAGCATCGAACGAGACGAGAGCGCGTTAGTATAGCGAGAACGCCGCGCTCGCCACAGCGCGAAGCAAAGGGTCTATCGTTTGACGGAACACCCAAGCACGGACGCCATGAGCGCGTCGCACACCACGCCGCGGATCATCCCTCGCGCGCAGCACAATGTTTCGCGCAAGGACATCAGCAGGGGCGCGCTGCGCGTGTTGTACGGATTGCGCGATGCCGGCTTCCGCGCGTGTCTGGTCGGCGGTGCAGTGCGCGACCTGATGCTCGGGGGACATCCCAAGGATTTCGATATCGCCACCGAAGCGACGCCCGAGCAGGTCAAAAAACTCTTTCGCAATTGCCGTCTGATCGGTCGCCGTTTCCGGCTCGCGCATGTGATCTTCGGCCCGGAGATCGTGGAAGTGGCGACTTTCCGCGGCGTCGGCGTGGAAGGCGAGGGCGACCGGCAGATGCTCGACGGGCGCATCCTGCGCGACAACGTCTGGGGCAGCATCGAGGAGGACGCGCTGCGCCGCGATTTTCGGGTCAACGCGCTGTATTACGACATCGCCGATTTCAGCGTGATCGATTTCGTCGGCGGCATCGAGGACCTGGAACATCGCCGCCTGCACCTGATCGGCGATCCGGTGCAGCGTTATCGCGAGGATCCGGTGCGGATGCTGCGCGCGGCGCGGCTGGCGGCCAAGCTCGATTTCAATATCGATCCGACGACAAGCGCGCCGTTCCCGGAACTGGGAAGCCTGCTCGGCGAGGCGCCGCCGGCACGGTTGTTCGACGAGACCATGAAGATGTTCATGGCCGGCAACGGGCTCGACAGTTTCCGGATGCTGGAACGCTACGATTTGCTCAAGCATTTGTTTCCCGGCACCGCGCGCGCGCTGGCGCGCGACGAGCGCGGCGCGCTGCGCGCGTTGGTCCAGGACGGACTGGCCGGCACCGATTCGCGCGTGGCACAGGACAAACCGGTGACGCCGGCGTTCCTGTTCGCGGTATTGCTGTGGGGCGAGGTGTACGCGCTGGCGCGCGAGTCGCTGGCGCAAGGCGTGGAGCGCGCGCTGGCGTGGCAACGCGCCGCGCACAAGGTGATGGCCGAGCAGACCGCGCGGGTCGCGATCCCGCGTCGATTCAGTTATGCGATGGAGGAAATCTGGGCGTTGCAGCCGCGTTTCGCCGAGCGCGCCAAAAAGCGCGTATTCCGTCTTCTCGCGCATCCACGTTTCCGCGCGGCCTACGATTTCCTGCTGCTGCGCGCGGCGGAATCGGAGGAATTGCGCGAGCGTGGCGAGTGGTGGACGCACGCGCAAGAAATCACTCCGGAACAACTCGCGGAAGAATTGTCAGGTGGGCCGCGCGCGCCAGCCCGTGTGCAGGAGCCGGAAGCAGGCGCCGAAGAAAGCGGTACGGACGAAACCGACGCCTCACCGGCACCGCGCAAGCGGCGTCGCCGGCGCGGCGATCGCGGACGTGGCAAGAGCAAGGAAACCGCCTTGTCTTCCGACGCGCAGCCGGTCGACGAATAACCGCGTTGCTACCGCGGGGATCGGATCGGAATCGAGATGGAAACCCGTGCCTACATAGCGCTCGGCAGCAACCTCGGCGATCCATGCGCGCAAATCGAGCGCGGATTTGTTGCCTTGTCGACATTGCCGTGCACGCAACTGGGCGCGCGTTCGCGGTTGTACCGCAGCGTGCCGTGGGGTGTCGTCGATCAACCCGAGTTCGTCAACGCCGCCGTCGCGCTGGACACTGCACTCACCCCGCGCGATCTGCTGGATGCATTACTGGCGATAGAACGTGCCGCGGGGCGCACCCGAGATGGCGCGCGCTGGGGACCGCGCACGCTCGATCTGGATCTGCTGCTGTACGGCGATCAAGTTCTGCACGCGCCAGGCTTGGAGATTCCTCATCCTCGTCTGCACGAACGCGCATTCGTGCTGGCGCCGTTGGCGGAGATCGCCCCCGATCTCGAAGTGCCCGGTCGCGGCCGCGTCGCGGAATTGCTGACAAATGTCGATGCGGCCGGTTGCGTCACGATTATTTGATGAGTGAATCGAGGCATTCTTGTGTGAAACGTGGATAATCCGCGTTCTTACGCAGGAACGGTATCGTTATGTACGTCCAATCCGCCGACACGCCCCAACGCAAGTCCGTGACCGTGCCGGGTCTGCGTGCGATGAAAACGCGCGCCGAAAAGATCGTCGCGTTGACCTGCTATGACGCCAGTTTCGCCGCGCAGCTCGATTTTGCCGGCATCGACATCGCGCTGGTCGGCGATTCGCTGGGCATGGTGGTGCAGGGCCGCACGAGCACACTGCCGGTGACGCTGGACGAGATGGTTTACCACACCGCCGCGAGCGCGCGCGGGTTGTCGAGTGCATTGCTGATCGCCGATCTGCCTTTCATGAGTTATCGCAATATCGACATCGCATTGACGTCGTCCGCGCGCCTGCTGGCCGAAGGCAGTGCGGCGATGGTGAAACTGGAAGGCGGTGCGGACTGGGTTTGCGAGGTGATCGCCGCATTGACCGCGCGCGGCGTGCCGGTGTGCGCACATCTTGGCTTGACACCGCAATCGGTGCACAAACTCGGCGGTTACCGGATGCAGGGCAAGAGCGAGGATGCCGCGACGCGCTTGCGCGAACAGGCGCAAGCGGCAAGCGCAGCCGGCGCCGAATTGCTGGTGCTCGAATCCGTTCCGCAAGCACTGGCCGCGTCGATTACGAAGGAGTTGGCGATCCCGACCATCGGCATCGGCGCCGGCGCGGACTGCGACGGCCAGGTGCTGGTGCTGTACGACCTGCTCGGCATCACGCTCGGCAAGCGGCCAAAGTTTTCCAAGGATTTCCTGGCCGGCTGCGATTCGATTGCTGCGGCGATCCGCGCTTACGCCGATGACGTGCGCGCGGGCCGTTTCCCCGGACCCGAACAAATCGCCGGTTGACGATGCAAACGGTCAATGATGCCGGAAGCGTGCGCGCCGCCGTCCGCGCATGGAAACGCGAAGGCCAGACCGTCGGCTTCGTGCCGACCATGGGCAATCTCCACGCGGGCCATTACGCGTTGATCGATCTCACACGCAAACACGCCAACCGCGTGGTCGCCAGTGTGTTCGTCAATCCTACCCAATTCAGCCCGAGCGAGGATTACGGGTGCTATCCGCGCACGCTGGCGGCCGACAGCGCGGGTCTCGCCGAACACGAATGCGATCTCCTGTTTGCGCCGGAAGTGGAAACGATCTATCCGTTCGGCGCGGAACAGTCGTTGGACATCCATGTGCCGCAGATCGGCGATACGCTGGAAGGCGCGCGCCGCCCCGGCCATTTCGACGGCGTGGCCACCGTGGTCGCCAAGTTGTTGACGCTGGTCGCGCCGGACATCGCGGTGTTCGGGCAGAAGGACTGGCAGCAGTTGTTGATGGTCAGGCGCCTCGCGCGCGAATTGACGCTACCGCTGGAGATCATCAGTGCTCCTACCGTACGCGAAGACGATGGCTTGGCACTATCCTCGCGCAACCAATATCTCGACGAAGACCAACGCGCGCGTGCGCCGATGATTTATTCGACGCTGCAGTGGGTGCGCGAAGCCTACTTGGCTGGACACAAACGTGAAGCGGTGGAATCCGCCGCGGCGCATCGACTGGAACGCGCCGGCTTCGTTCCCGATTACGCCGCCATCCGCCGCGCCGAGGATTTGTCGATCCCCGAAGACAACGAACGCGAAGGATTGATCGCGCTGATCGCGGCGAAGCTCGGCAAGACACGCTTGATCGATAATGTGTTGTTGGACTGACAACCTAACAGACGACTAGCTGACATTGATTCGTGGCAAACTCGTCACCAATGGATTGAGGGAGCATTTCATGGCCAGTAGTGCGCAGGAGTTGGAACAGTTTGTCCGCGATGCGCTTTTGCGGGGCTCATCGCGGCAGAGCATCGGCCAAGCATTGACCAACGGCGGGTGGACACCTGAGCAGGCCAAGAGCGCATTGGCTGCTTATGCCGATGTGGAATTCCCAGTGCCGGTGCCCAAGGCGAGGGCGTACCCTTCGGCGCGCGAGGCATTCCTTTACCTGATTCTGTACACCACGTTGTATCTGAGTGCCTACAACTTCGGAAGCTTGCTGTTCGATCTGATCAATCGGGCATTTCCAGACCCCGCCATGATGTCCGGCTATTACACATATATCTTGCAAAGTATTCGCTGGGAAATGGCTTCGATCGTCATCGCGTTTCCGGTCTTCCTCTTCCTCTTCCTCTCGGCGAAGGTTGGTCGCGAACTTCGGCAACAACCGGTCAAGCGACTGTCCGCCGTGCGTCGCTGGTTGACCTACCTCACCTTGTTCATCGCCGCGGACGTGTTGATTGGTGACCTGATCACGTTGGTTTACAACGTGCTCGGTGGCGAGATCACCGTGCGTTTCATCCTGAAGGTCATCGTGACCGGCGCCATCGCCGGGGTGATCTTCGGTTACTACCTTTGGGGCTTACGCCGCGATGAGCGTGTGGCATGAGCCAACCGCATGCAGGACGCCTATTGGCGGTGATTGCCTTGATCGGCATGATCGGCGCGATCGTTGCCGGATGGTTCGCGATCGGCTCGCCGGCGCACCAGCGGGAACTGAGCTTGGATCAACGTCGAGTCGTGGATTTGCATTAACTCGCGACTACGATCAGCGAATATTGGAACGTGCACAAATCGCTGCCGCCAAATCTTGACAAGATCGATCGGAGTCCAGAGCAACGCAAGTTTCATATGGACCCTGAAACCGGCCAACCATACGAATATTTCGTTACTGGCACCAATGGATATCGTCTGTGCGCAAAATTCTCAGCGGCCACGGAATTCAACGATCCCCCGACATTCGACTTTACCCCGCGGGCAATCAACATCCGCTGGAGCCACCCAGCCGGCCGATATTGCTTCGATTTGGCGGCGAAGTAACCTGCGATCTCTGCCCTTGTTGCGCCGCAACACAAACCCCATCTTGCGGTTATAATTGGCTTACGGTCGCCGTCGCGGCCGCACGGGTGCCCATATGCAATTGAACATGCTCAAGGCCAAGGTCCATCGCGCCACGGTGACCCACGCCGAGCTGCATTACGAGGGTTCGATCGCGATCGATGGCGAGCTGCTGGACGCCGCTGGCATCCGCGAGTACGAGCAGATCCACGCCTGGAACGTCAACAACGGCGAGCGTTTCGTCACCTATGCGCTGCGTGCGCAGGAAAACAGCGGCATCGTTTCGGTCAACGGCAGTGCCGCGCACCGCGCGCAACCGGGCGACCTGATCATCATCGCCGCGTTCGTGACGTTGACTCAAGTTGAAGCCGAGCAGTTCCAGCCGACGCTGGTGTACGTGGATGCGGCCAACCGTATCACCCATACCAATCGTTCGATCCCGAAACAAATGGTTGCTTAAACGCGACCCGTCTTTTTGCGAGACTGTTCCTTTAGCGCCCACGCCACATGCTCGCGCACCAGCGCCGACGGATCGCCGGCGCGCGCATTGAGCGCGTCGACAACCTCTTGCGAGTGCGGCGCATTACCCAACGCCACCGCGACATTGCGCAGCCAGCCTTGGTAGCCCGCGCGGCGGATCGCCATGCCTTCGATCTTGCTCAGGAATTCCTGCTCGCTCCAGGCGAACAGTTCGACGAGCTTCGCGCCGTCGAGTCCGTGCCGCGGCGCGAAAGCCTCTTCATTGGTCGGCTGCGCGAACTTGTTCCACGGACACACCAGTTGGCAGTCGTCGCAGCCGAACACGCGATTGCCGATCAGCGGACGCAATTCCTCGGGAATGGAATCCTTCAATTCGATGGTGAGATAGGCGATGCAGCGGCGCGCGTCGAGTTGCTTCGGACCGGTGATCGCCCGGGTCGGGCAGATGTCGATGCAGCGCGTGCAGGTGCCGCAGTGTTCGGACGATGACGCATCGATCGGCAACGGCAGATCGGTGTACAGCTCGCCCAGGAAAAACCACGAGCCCGCATCGCGGTCCAGCAGCAGCGTGTGTTTGCCGATCCAGCCGAGGCCCGCGTCCCGCGCCAGCGCCTTCTCCAGCACCGGCGCCGAATCGGCGAACGCGCGATAACCGAATGGGCCGATGTCGGATTCGATCCGGTCGGCCAGTTTCTGCAGGCGCGTGCGCATCAACTTGTGGTAGTCGCGGCCCAGCGCGTAGCGCGCGACGTAGCCGCGCTGCGGATCATCGAGCACCGACCACGATTCGCGCACATCAGCGGGAAAATAATCCATCCGCGCGGAAATCACCCGCAGCGTGCCGGGTTCCAGCTCCCGCGGACGGGCACGCCTCACGCCGTGCCGCTGCATATACTCCATCGCGCCGTGACGGCCGGCTTCGAGCCAGTTCAGCAGATGCGTTTCGTCCTCGTCCAGTTCCACGTCGGCGACGCCGAGCTTGCCGAAACCCAGCTCCGCGCCCCACGCCTTGATCCGCGCGGCGAGCGCGGCGAAATCGATGTCGGTGCGGGATTGCATGCCGACATTGTAGGGCGCCGCGCGATGGCACCTTGATTGTCAAGTCCTTTCGGCTGCGAGGCACGCCGGCGGAATGCTCACTTGAAGCCGGCCCTCCGGTTACGTTGGCGCATATCTATAATCACCGGATGGAGACCAACGACCCGCAGGCCGCCCTTTACACCGCCGAACAGGTGCGCACCCTTGATCGCGCCGCGATCGACGGCATCCCCGGCATCGAATTGATGGAACGCGCCGCGAGCGCGGCCTTTGTCAACCTGCGTAAGCGTTGGCCGCAAGCGCAATCATTCTGTGTGTTGAGCGGGCCCGGCAACAATGGCGGCGACGGTTTCCTGTTGGCGGGATTGGCGCGCGAAGCGGGAATGCAGGTCAACGTCATCGCCTTGAACGACGAATCGCACGGCGATGCCATGCGCGCACGTGCGCGTTGCGAGCAGGCCGACGTCCCGATCGCACGCTCGACGGAAGTGCCGCAGGCCGAGGTGTATATCGATGCGTTATTCGGTTCCGGCTTGAACCGCGCGCCGAACGGTGACGCCGCGCGCTTGATCGAATTTTTGAATGCACAACGCAAACCGGTGCTGGCGCTGGATGTGCCGTCCGGCTTGTCGTCCGACACCGGCGTTGCGTTCAAGCCCTGCGTGCGGGCGACGGCGACGGTGTGTTTTGTCGGATGGAAACGCGGTCTGTTCACCGCGCAGGGCGTCGACCAATGCGGCGCGCTGGAATTGGCGACGTTGGGATTGCCTGCGTCGCTGTTTGCGCAGCACGCGCCGGATGCGCGGTTGTTAACCCCGCGCGCTCTGCCGCGCCGCCCGCGCGACAGCCACAAGGGAAAATACGGGCATGTGCTGGCGATCGGCGGCGATCATGGCGCCGGCGGTTCGATCCGGTTGACTTCGGAAGCCGCGCTGCGTGTGGGCGCGGGATTGGTCAGCGTCGCCACACGCGAGGCGCACGTCGGCGCGCTGCTGACGGCGTGTCCGGAACTAATGCCGCAAGGCGTACACGTGCCGCGCAATCTTGGGCCACTGCTGGAACACGCCAGCGTGATCGCGCTGGGTCCTGGTCTCGGCAAGGAAGACTGGGGCCGCAGGCTTTGGCAAGCGGCATTGGATGCGAACAAGCCGACCGTGCTGGATGCGGATGGCCTGAACTTGTTGGCGGACAACGCGCGCGCTTTGCCGCAAAACATCGTCATGACACCGCATCCCGGCGAGGCCGCGCGACTACTCGGTTGCAAGACTACCGAAATACAGGACGATCGTTTCGCCACCGCGCGCGCGATCGCGAAGCAACACAACGCGGTCGTGGTGCTGAAAGGTGCGGGAAGCGTGATCGCCAAGCCGGCCGGCGAAATCTCGGTGTGTCCGTGGGGCAACCCCGGCATGGCCAGCGGCGGCATGGGCGATTGCCTGACCGGGGTGATCGCGGGCTTGCTGTCGCAGGGATTGTCGACATGGCAAGCCGCCTGTATGGGTGTCGGCATCCACGCGCGCGCGGGCGATCTGGCAGCGCGCGCCGGCGAGCGCGGATTGCTCGCCACCGATCTTTTCCCGTATCTGCGCGCGCTGGTGAATGGACGTCTGCATGGCTAAACCAGAGACCCCGCGGACATTCGATCTCGCCGACGAAGCCGCCACCATCGTTCTCGCTCAACATCTCGCGCCGGCGCTGCGCGGCGGCGGCGTGTTGTACCTGCGGGGGGAACTGGGCGCCGGCAAAACGACCTTTGCGCGCGCGTTGCTGCAGGCGCTGGGTGCGGGCGAGCGCATCAAAAGCCCTACCTATAGCCTGCTGGAACGTTATGCATTGCGCGACGGCCGCGATGCCTTTCATCTCGATCTCTATCGGATCGCCGCGCCCGGTGAAATGGAATGGCTGGGACTCGACGAACTGCGCGATCCGCAAGCCTTGGTCTTGGTCGAGTGGCCGGAACGCGGCGGCGCCGCGCTCCCGCCGGCCGATCTGGAGATCGCACTGGAACACGCCGGGGGCGGACGCTACGCCCGCCTGCAAGCGGTTTCGACCCGCGCGGCAAAATGGCTTTCGCCCACAACGAATTAATCTCG
>JBDTAJ010000076.1:0-5880 GCA_039924705.1 Rhodanobacteraceae bacterium | reverse complement strand
CATTGTTCTACGGCGACGGCGTGATCACGCCGGCGATCTCGGTGTTGGGCGCGGTGGAAGGATTGCGCGTGGTCGAGCCCGCTTTGCAACCGTGGATCGTACCCATTAGCGTGGCGATCCTGCTGGTGCTGTTCGCGGTGCAGAAGCGTGGCTCGGCCGGCATCGGCGCGCTGTTCGGGCCGGTGATGTGCGTGTGGTTCGCGGTGCTTGCTCTGCTCGGTGTGCGCCAGATCGTGTTCGATCCGTCGGTGCTGGCGGCGTTGAATCCGCTTTACGCATTGCGTTTTTTCCAGTCACACGGCGTCGGCGCGTTCATTGCGCTGGGCGGCGTGGTGCTGGCCCTGACCGGCGCGGAGGCGCTCTACGCCGACATGGGCCACTTCGGCCGCCGCCCAATCCGCTTGGCGTGGCTGGGTTTCGTGTTTCCCGCGTTGCTGCTGAACTATTTCGGACAGGGCGCGTTGCTGCTGCGCGATCCCGGCGCGGTCGCGAGTCCGTTCTATCTGCTGGTGCCGCACGCATTGCTGTATCCGATGATCGCGCTCGCGGCGGTCGCGGCGGTGATCGCTTCGCAGGCGGTGATTTCCGGCGCGTTCTCGATGACGCGCGAGGCTATCCAGCTCGGTTATTCGCCGCGGGTGCGCATCGTGCATACCTCGCGGATGCTGTCGGGTCAGGTGTTCCTGCCGTGGATAAACGGCATGCTGATGGTGCTGGTGCTGCTGGCAGTGATCGGCTTCCGCTCCTCGGACAATCTGGGCGCGGCTTACGGCATCGCGGTGACCGGCACGATGGTGATCACGAGCCTGCTGGCGCTGATCGTGGCGCGCCGGCAATGGCACTGGCCGTTGCCCGCGGTGTTGGCCATCGGTGCGTTGTTTCTCGTGATCGACCTCGCGTTCTTTTCGGCGAACGCGATCAAGGTTGAGCATGGCGGGTGGTTTCCGCTGGTGCTGGGTCTGCTCGTTTTCATCGTGATGACCACTTGGCGGCGGGGCCGCGAACTCGTTTTGCGCGAATTGCGCCAGGGCGGATTGGCGCTGCAGCCTTTCATCGACAGCATCGCGCAACATCCGCCGCATCGCGTGCCGGGCATCGCGGTGTTCATGACCGCCAATACCAACGCGGTACCGCACGCGCTACTGCACAATCTGAAACACAACAAGGTGCTGCACGAACGCAATGTCATCCTCAGCGTGGAAACGCTGGAAACGCCGGGGGCGGAAACCGGCGAGCGCATCGAATTGCGCGATCTCGGCCACGGCTTCCATGCGTTGATGCTGCGTTTTGGCTTCGCGGAAGATCAAGATGTGCCGGCGGCACTGGCCCAATGTGCGGAACGCGGCATCATCTTCGACATGATGGACACCACGTTCTTTCTGTCGCGCGAAACCATCGTGGCCAGCCAGCGCGCAGGCATGGCGCTGTGGCGCGACAGGCTGTTCGCGATCCTGTCGCGCAATGCGATGCCGGCCACCGCGTTCTTCCGGATTCCCGGCAACCGGCTGGTGGAACTCGGCACGCAGGTGGAAATTTAAATAGCAGGAACCAGGAACAGGGAACGGGGAACGGGGAACTGCAAGCGCTGCTCTTTGCTGTTCTCCATTGCCTGCTTCCTGTGCACTGCTTTCCTGCATAATCCACGCATGATGGAGACCCGTCTCAGCGATGCCACCGCCGATCGCGTTGAAGAGGCGATCGAGGCCACGATCCGCCCGCGACGCTTCGACGAATACATCGGCCAGCGCGCGCTGCGCGAACAACTCGCGATCTATATCGAAGCGGCGAGACGGCGCGGCGACGCGCTCGACCACGTGCTGGTGTTCGGCCCTCCGGGTTTGGGCAAGACCACACTGTCGCATGTGATCGCCAACGAACTCGGCGTCGGACTGCGCGCAACCTCCGGCCCGGTGTTGGAGCGCGCCGGCGATCTCGCCGCGTTGCTGACCAACCTGCAGCCGCGTGACGTGTTGTTCATCGACGAAATCCATCGTCTGTCGCCGGTGGTGGAGGAGGTGCTGTATCCGGCGATGGAGGATTTCCAGATCGATATCATGCTCGGCGAAGGACCCGCCGCGCGCTCGATTAAGCTCGACCTGCCGCCATTTACCCTGATCGGCGCGACCACCCGTGCCGGCATGCTGACCGGTCCGCTGCGCGATCGTTTCGGCATCGTGCAGCGCCTGGAGTTCTATACACCCACCGAGCTGTGCGCGATCGTGCGGCGTTCGGCGCGAATTCTCGACATCTCCTGTGCCGAAGACGGCGCCGAGGAAATCGCCAATCGTTCGCGCGGTACGCCGCGTGTCGCCAACCGGCTGCTGCGGCGAGTGCGCGATTACGCGCAGGTGCGCGCCGAGGGTGTGATCACGCGCGCCGTGGCGATCGATGCACTGGGCATGTTGCAGATCGACAGCAACGGTTTCGACGACCTCGACCGCCGTTTGCTGCGCACCATCATGGAGCAGTTCGATGGCGGCCCGGTCGGCGTCGAGTCGCTGGCCGCGGCGCTGGCGGAAGATCGCGACACCATCGAGGACGTGCTGGAACCGTATCTGATCCAACAGGGTTATCTTGCGCGCACCGCGCGCGGGCGCATCGCCACCGCGCGCGCGTGGCGGCATTTCGGGCTGACGCCGCCCGGTGGCGCGGGCGACACCGGGCTGAACCTGTTCGATGAGCCGGGGTCATAGCGGTGGCGGTTCAACCAATATTCAGTTGGCGGATAAGGGTCTATTGGGAGGATACCGATGCCGGCGACGTGGTTTATCACGCCGGTTATCTGCGTTTTCTGGAGCGCGCGCGCACGGAGTGGTTGCGCGCGCTGGGTCTCGGGCAGACGCAATTGCGCGAGCGACACGGCGTGATGTTCGTGATACGCGAAATGGCCATCAGCTACGACAAACCCGCGAGACTGGACGACGAATTGGAGACGACGGTGGCGCTGGCGCGGCGGCGTAGCGCAAGTCTGGAGCTGGCGCAGACGTTGGCGCGCGCGCGCGACGGTACCCTATTGGCGCGCGCCAAGGTCCGCGTGGCCTGCGTGGACGCCGCGAATTGGTTACCCTGCCGCATCCCCGATGACATTGCGTTACTGATCGAAGGAAATATCAGCAAATGAATGGCGAACTCAATATCCTCGATCTGGTGCTGCACGCCAGCCTGCCGGTCAAACTGGTGTTGCTGATCCTCGTGATCTTCTCGTTCGCCTCGTGGGTGATCATTTTCCGCAAGAAGCAGATGCTGGACGCGGCCACCCGTGATGCCGATGCGTTCGAAGAGCGTTTCTGGTCCGGCGCCGATCTCGCTGCGCTGTTTCGAGACATCAGCGCGCGCAGCGAAGATGCCGGCGGGCTGGCCAGCGTCTTCGAGGCGGGGTTTCGCGAATTCGCGCGTCAACGCCAGCGGCGCAGCGATGACCGCCGATTGGTGCTCGAGGCCTCGGAGCGCGCGATGCGCGTGGCCGGCACGCGCGAGGTCGACAAACTGGAACAGAATCTGGAGTTTCTCGCCAACGTCGGTTCGATCAGCCCTTACGTCGGCCTGTTCGGCACGGTATGGGGGATCATGATCGCGTTCCAGGGGCTGGGCAGCGTCAAGGAAGCGACCATCGCGATGGTGGCGCCGGGCATTTCCGAGGCATTGGTCGCCACTGCGATGGGCCTGTTCGCCGCGATCCCAGCGGTATGGATGTACAACCGCTTCGCAACCAAACTCGAGCGCGTGAATCTGCGCTACGACACCTTCCAGGAAGAGTTTTCGTCGATATTGCATCGGCAGATCCAAGCCGACGAGAGCGTCTGAGGCGGCCATGCAAACCCGCTACAAGCGTCCGCGTCGCAAGCTCAAGGCCGAGATTAACGTCGTTCCCTACATCGACGTGATGCTGGTGCTGCTCATCATCTTCATGGTGACCGCACCGCTGCTGAATCTCGGCGTGGACATCCATCTGCCGCAGTCGGCGGCCAAGTCGCTGCAGAACGACAAGCAGCCGGTGCTGGTCAGCGTTAAGCAGGACGGCAGCCTCTATCTCACCTTGAACGGTGGCAAGCGCGAGCCGATCGACGCCGATGCCCTGAAGGAAAAGGTGGGCGCGTTCGTCAAGGAAAATCCGCAGGTGCCGGTGTTGATCGGCGGCGACGTGGACGCCGATTACGGCAAGGTGTACGCCGCGATGGTGCTGCTGCAACAGGCCGGCGTGCCCAAGGTCGGATTGATGAGCCAGCCCGCGCAGCCGGCCGATCAACATGGGAACCCCTGAGGTCACCACGCGCGCGGTCGCGCTTTCCGCGCTGCTGCATTTAGGGATCGTCGCCTTCCTGGCGCTGGCGATGCTCAATTGCGCATCGTGGGAAGCGGTGTTTTCGTTTCTGCAGATGCCGCAGTCGTTGAACCCCGTGACCTGCGCCAAACCCGTGCAACTGGCGGGGCAGGTGATCGAGGCGACTTTGGTCGGGCCGGTCGGCGCGCCGCGGCAGCATCACAGCCGCGCCGCCAAGCCCGTCACGCCGCCGCCGGATCAGCGTGAACTGCCGAAACCGGAACTGCCCAAGCCCGCGCCGGTCAAGGTATTGCCGCCGCCGCCCGAACATCCCGACATCGTGGATCAGGAAAAAGTCGCGGAACTCGCCCAGCAGCAAGCCGATCAACAGAAAGCGCAGGAGGAAAAGGACAAGCAGCGGATGGCGGAACTCACCCGCGAGCAGGAAGCCGATCGGATTCTCAAGCAACTCGCCGACGTCAAGGCGCAACGCCAGGCCACCGAGAAGCAGATCAAGCTGGCGCAGCAGAGGGCGCAGCAATTGGCGGATCTGAAAAACACGCCGGATAACCCGGATGCGCGCGACGATGTGCCGAATGCGCCGCAGGCGCACACGGGACAAGGCGGCAAGGACAACAACGCCTATATCGCCGCGCTGCAGAACGCCATCACGCAGAATTGGCTGCGTCCCGATAACATTCCGACCGGCGTGGATTGCCCGGTCGAGATCGTGCAGATACCCGGCGGTCAGGTGATTTCGGCCAAAGTATTGCCAAGCTGTCCGTTCAACGACATCGGCAAGCATTCGGTGGAAGCCGCCGTGTTGCGTGCCCAACCATTGCCCTATCAGGGTTTCGAGGATGTGTTCCAGCGTGACATCACCTTCGACTTCACGGTACCGACTTCACAATGACGGATTGACGACTATGCGAAATAGCAAGTTTGTTCTTGGCTTTCTGCTCTTTGTCTGCGCCGGATTGTCGGCCACACAAGCCCTCGCGCAAGGATTGACCGTCCAGATCGTCAACGGGGTGCCCTCGGCGATCCCGATCGCGGTGGTGCCGTTCGGCCAGCAGGGTTCCGGGCCGGCGCCGGCCACCGACATCGCGGAGGTGGTGCGGATGGATCTGAACCGCTGCGGCAAGTTCCGCGGGTTGGCCAAGAACGAGATCGTGGAGACGCCTACCAGTGGCGCGGAGATCAAGTTCCCGACCTGGCAGCAACTCAAGCAGGATTACATCGTGGTCGGCCGCACCAGCGATGCCGGCGGCGGCGCGCTGCGCGCGGATTTCGAGCTGTGGGATGTCAACAAGCAGCAGCGTCTGATCGGCTTGTCGATCACCGGCCAGGGCAGCGACTTGCGCCGGGTCGCGCACCAGATCGCGGATCAGATTTATCAGAAGATCATCGGCGTGCGCGGCGCGTTCGACACCCGCATCGCCTATATCACCGCGGTCGGCACCGGCAATAATTTGCAAAACGCGCTGATCATCGCCGACTCCGACGGCTACAACCCGCAAACCGTGGTGCGCTCGCACGAGCCGCTGCTGTCGCCGGCGTGGTCGCCGGACGGCACCAAACTCGCCTACGTGTCGTTCGAGCGCGGCAATTCGGCGATC
>JBDTAJ010000075.1:0-22929 GCA_039924705.1 Rhodanobacteraceae bacterium | reverse complement strand
TCTCCCCATGAGGCCAGGGAATCTTATAGATCGAGTGGTATCCATCATGTGGATGTGTACAAGTGCTTTCGGCGGTCTTCTATCATTTGCCGCCCTTCCGACCTACTTAGCGTGGGAGATCGCGCCAATTCTTTTCGTAGGCGTTGCTTACAATCAGATGCAAAGCGCTCTCGCTAAGAAAATAATGTTGATTGGGTCAGTAGCTGTCCTTGTTGCCGGTCTTCTCATCGGCCAAATCTTCTTTCGAAGAGGACAGCTTTCCGATGCAGGAATAGCTCTTGCAATGTCGGCCTTTCTCACGTCGTGTTATCCCCTGATACGGATATGGCGCCTTGAATCGAGCTTGGCCAAGTCATAATGAATGCCCACTCTCTTTGAAAAATCCCATGTTCAAGCTGTTCCCCCTGATCTTCGTACTTGCCTTGACCACCACTGCCTGTTCGACCGACACCGGCACGGCTGGCGCGCCCTCTGCAGCGAAGGCCGATGATTCGCAATCCGCTGCCCTGCGGTTGGCGCAAGCCAACGCCGCGAACGCGCCGCAAGCCGTCACCGATGCCGTGCGCAAGCTTGCGCCGCACGCAACGATCCAGTCGATCGTGCAAACGCCGATTCCCGGCTTGTATCAGGTGATCGCATCGGGCCAGGTCGTGTATGTGAGCGCGGACGGGCGTTACATGCTGCAGGGCAACGCCTATGATTTGAAAACGCATACCGATCTTTCGGATGCGCAGATGGATCGGCTGCGTCGCGAAGCGCTCGCAACCGTTTCACCCGCGCAGATGCTCCGCTTCGCGCCCCCACATCCCAAATACACGGTGACGGTGTTCACCGACATCGATTGCCCGTACTGCCGCGAATTCCACCGGCACATTGCCGATTACAATGCGGCGGGCATCGCGGTCGATTACCTGTTCTGGCCGCGCAGCGGTCTGGACACGCCGTCCTACGACAAGGCGGTGTCGGTGTGGTGCGCGGCGGACCGCAAGCGCGCGTTCACCGCGGCCAAGGCCGGCGTCGATCCGAAACCGGCGACCTGCGCCAACCCTGTCAGGCATGATTTCGAGCTGGGCCTCGATCTCGGCGTGGACGGCACGCCGAGCATCATCGCCGGCAACGGCGCGCTGATCGGCGGCTACGCCACACCGCGGGATTTGCTGCAACGTCTGCAAACCGTGCACGCGCCGGCTTCCGGCGGCTGAGGCGCGGGCGCTGATACAATAGTCAGTCTTGTCAGGGCATCTTCTCCACCGATCATGATCGTCCTCGACGGGCGCAGCGCGCTGTCGCCGTTTCGTCTCGACCGGCTCAACGAACGGCTTGCCAGCATCGCGCCCAAGACGCGCGTGCGCGGCGCGCGTTTCGTGTATTTCGTCGACGTGGAAGGCTCGCTCGGTCCGGACGAGCGCAAACGGCTGGCCGAGGTGCTCGACGCCGGCGAAGGCGCGGCCGCGGATGCCTCGTTGTGGGTAGCGCCGCGGCTGGGCACGCGCTCGCCGTGGTCGTCCAAGGCCACCGATATCTTGAACGACATCGGTTTGCCAGTGCAGCGCGTGGAGCGCGGCACCGCGTTTTTGATCGACGGTCTGCGCACCGACGATGCAGCGGCGTTTGCCGCGGTGTCGGATGCGCTGCACGATCCGATGACGCAATCGGTGCTGACCGCAATCGATCAAGCGGCTGGCTTGTTCCTCGCGGGGATGCCAAGCGCGTTGCGCACAATCGCGCTGGGCGACGATCCGCGCGCGGCGCTGCAAGCAGCCAATGGTGAACTCGGTTTGGCGCTGGCGGCGGACGAAATCGATTACCTCACCGAACACTATGCGCAGCTTGGCCGCGACCCCACCGACGCAGAACTGGTGATGTTCGCACAGGCCAACTCCGAGCATTGCCGGCACAAGATCTTCAACGCGCGGTTTACCGTCGATGGCGAAAGCCAGAACGCCACGTTGTTCGGGATGATCCGCAACACGCACAAGGTCTCGCCGGCGCACATCCTGTCGGCCTACAGCGACAACGCCGCGGTGATCGAGGGCAGCGAAGGCGCGCGTTTCTTCGCCGACGCCGACGGCGTGTGGCGCGCGCACAGGGAATCCATTCCGTATGCGATCAAGGTCGAAACCCATAATCATCCGACCGCGATCTCACCGTGGCCGGGTGCGGCCACCGGCGCGGGCGGCGAAATCCGCGACGAGGGCGCGGTCGGGCGCGGCGGCAAGCCGAAAGCGGGCTTGACCGGATTTTCCGTATCCCATCTGCGCATCCCCGGCCAGCCGCGGCCGTGGGAAAACACGCGGCCCTTGCCTGCACGCTTCGCCACCGCATTCGAAATCATGCGCGATGGCCCACTCGGCGCGGCCGCGTTCAACAATGAATTCGGCCGGCCGTGCCTGGGCGGTTATTTCCGCAGCTTCGAACAGGAAGCGGGCGACGGCGTGCGCCGCGGCTACGACAAACCGATCATGATCGCCGGCGGCGTCGCCAATCTGCGCGCGATGCACGTGCGCAAAGAGAAACTCGCGCCGGACGACGCGGTGATCGTGCTGGGCGGCCCGGCGATGCTGATCGGCCTTGGCGGCGGCGCGGCCTCGTCTAGGCCTGCCGGTGCCAGCTCCGAACAACTCGACTTCGCTTCGGTGCAGCGCGACAACGCGGAAATGCAGCGGCGCTGTCAGGAGGTGATCGACACCTGCTGCGCGCTCGGCGATAAAACGCCGATCGTGTCGATCCACGACGTCGGCGCGGGCGGTTTGTCCAACGCGATCCCGGAACTGCTGCACGATTCCGGCGTCGGCGGCGTGATCGATCTCAAGAAAATCCCCAGCGACGATCCGCATCTGTCGCCGATGCAATTGTGGAGCAACGAATCGCAGGAGCGTTTTGTGCTCGGCGTGCATCCGAACGATCTGCCGGCGTTCGAAGCGATCTGTGCACGTGAGCGCTGTCCGTTCGTGGTGGTCGGCTATGCGACCCAAGGACAACGCCTGGTCGTCGAATCTGCTTCCGAGCCTCGCATCATCGACCTCCCGCTCGACATGCTGCTCAGCAAACCGCCGCGCCTGCAGCGCGACGCCAAACGCTGCAAGCCGCGCGTGGAAGTGGTGCCCGATCTGTCCGGCATCGGTCTGGAGGAAGCGGTGCAGCGCGTGCTGCGGATGCCGGTGGTCGGGAGCAAAAGTTTTCTGATCACCATCGGCGATCGAAGCGTCGGTGGCTTGTGTTCGCGCGATCCGATGGTGGGCCCTTGGCAGGTGCCGGTGGCCGATTGCGCGGTAACGCTGATCGATTTTGAAGGGTATGCCGGCGAAGCGATGGCGATGGCCGAGCGCGCGCCAGTGGCGCTGCTGGATTCCGCAGCAGCCGCGCGATTGGCGGTCGGCGAGGCGGTTACGAACCTTCTGGCCGCGCCGGTGACGCTCGATGAAATCCGTTTGTCGGCCAACTGGATGGCCGCGGCGGGCAAACCCAGCGAGGACGCCGCGCTGTTCGACGCGGTGCGCGCGATCGGCATGGAACTGTGTCCGGCGCTCGGCATCTCGATCCCGGTCGGCAAGGATTCGCTGTCGATGCAGACGGTGTGGAAAGACGGCGAGCGCGAGCAACGCACCATCGCACCGGTGTCGCTGATCGTCACCGCGTTCGCGCGGGTGCAGGACGCGCGGCGCGTGTTGACACCGCGTCTGAAACTCGATCGTGGGCTGAGCGAATTGTGGTTGATCGATTTGGGCGCGGGCCGCGATCGCCTGGGGGGCTGCGCATTGACGCAGGCCTTCAATCGCGGCGGCGGCATGCCGCCCGATCTCGACGATCCGCAACGATTGAAGGCGTTGTTCGCGCTGATCCGCGAAGCCGAAAGCGCGGGCTTGCTGCTGGCGTATCACGATCGTTCCGACGGCGGCGCGATCGCCGCATTGCTGGAGATGGCGTTCGCCGGCCACTGCGGCTTGCAGATCCATCTCGACGGCTGGGCCGAAAACACCCTGCGCGCATTGTTCAACGAGGAACTCGGCGCGATCGTGCAGGTACGTGAAGCCGATCGCGACGACTTCATGGCGCTGGTCGCGAAGCACGGCCTCGCGGGCTCCACGCATGCGATCGGCGGCCCGAAACCCAAGCTCGGCATCAAGCTGTATGTCGGCGATGAAGTGCTGGCCAAATGGAACTGGTCGCAATTGTTCGGCGCGTGGCACGAAACCAGCCATGCGATGCAACGTCTGCGCGACAACCCGGCCAGCGCCGACGCCGAGCGCGTGTGGCGATTGGATGACGACGATCCGGGCATCACGCCGAAGTTGACCTTCGAGGCGGCGCAGGACATTGCCGCGCTCTACATCGGTAAGGGCGCACGACCGCGCGTGGCGATCCTGCGCGAGCAGGGCGTCAACGGCCAGGTCGAGATGGCGGCCGCGTTCACCCACGCCGGCTTCGACGCCATCGACGTGCATATGAGCGACCTCGCCGCGGGACGTCACCAGCTCGCCGAATTCGCCGGCTTGGCCGCGTGCGGTGGTTTCTCCTACGGCGACGTGCTCGGCGCAGGACGCGGTTGGGCGGCGTCGATTCTTTATCACGATCGACTGCGCGAACAGTTCGCGTCGTTCTTCGCCAACGACAAAAAATTTGCCTTGGGCGTCTGCAACGGTTGTCAGATGCTGGCGTACCTCAAGGATTTGATCCCGGGCGCCGACTATTGGCCGACGTTCCAACGCAACGCATCGGAACAATACGAGGCGCGTTTCGTCACCGTCGAGGTGATGGAATCGCCGTCGATCTTTTTTCGCGGCATGGCCGGCTCGCGCATTCCGGTCGTTACCGCGCACGGCGAAGGCCGCGCAATGTTCGCGCGCGAGGCCAAGCTTGCGAAGGCCGGTGCGTGTCTGCGTTTCGTCGACAACCGAGGCAAACCGACGGAAGCGTTTCCCTTGAATTCGAACGGCTCGCCGGACGGCTTGACCGGTTTCACCGCCGCGATCGGCCGCGTCACCGTCCTGATGCCGCATCCCGAGCGCGTATTCCGCTGCGCGCAGATGAGTTGGAAACCGCTGGGTTGGGGCGAAGACTCGCCGTGGATGCGAATGTTCCGCAACGCGCGCGTGTTCGTCGGTTGAAGGACTCGCGATGAAGGCGAACGTGCGTGATGAAGCCAGCATGGTCGAAAGCAATCGCCGCTTCTACGACAAACTGTGGCGCGAAGCGAAACTGATTGAGCCTCGGCGTTTCAACACCTGGCCGCTGGTATCGGAGTTGTGCGCGGCCTCGACGCGTCGGCTGGAAATCGCGCCGGGCTTGCGTCCGCGCCTGCCCTTGTCCGACACCGTTTTCGTGGATCTGAGTGCGCCCGCCCTGCGCGCCTTGCGCGCGCACGGCGCGCACGTGATCAACGGCTTGATCGGCGCGTTGCCGCTACCGACGAGCGCCTTCGATTTCATCTGCGCATTCGACATCGTCGAGCACGTCGCCGACGACAATGTGGCGCTGGCGGAACTGGCGCGCGTGGCCGCGCCCGGCGCGACGTTATTGCTGTCGGTGCCGCTGCATCTCGCGGCGTGGAACGCGTTCGACGATTTCGTCGGCCACTGCCGTCGCTACGAACCGGCCGGGATCCTCGCCAAACTCGGCGCGCACGATCTCCACGTCGAACGCAGTGCGATCTATGGCATGCAGCCGAGATCCTCGCGACTGCTGAATCTCGGCATGTGGTTCTTGGTCCACCACCGTTCCGTCGCGATGAACTGGTACAACCGGGTATTCATGCCGCTTGGCTTGCGCACGCAGAAGCCGCTGCGGCTGACACCCGGCATGGTCGACACGCAAGGCGTCGACGAAGTATTGCTCGTCTGCCGCAAGACCGATACGGTTCAGTGATACCCCGTGTCTGCGGCGACTTTGCCGCGAAACACGCGGTACGAATACGCGGTGTAGGCGAGCACGGCCGGCAGCATGATCAACGCGCCGACCAGCACGAAACCCTGCGAACTGACCGGCGAGGCGGCCTGCCAGATCGTCAATGAGGGCGGCACGATGTTTGGCCAAATGCCGACCACCAGGCCGATGAAACCGAGCAGGAAGAAACACAGCGACAACACGAACGGCTGCACCTCGCGGTTGCCCAGCACCGCACGCCACAGCAGCGCTGCGTTGATCAGCGCGAGGATCGGCACCGGCGACAGGTACAGGAAATTCGACCAGGTGAACCAGCGCGCCATCAGATTGGCGTTCAAGAACGGCAGCCACGAACTCACCAGCAGCATGAAGGCGATTACGCCCAGCATCAGCGGCCGGGTGAGGTCGAATGCGATCCGCTGCACACGGTTTTCGGTTTTCAGGATCAGCCAGGTCGCGCCGAGCAGCGCGTAGCCGAACACGACGGCGACACCGGTCAACATCGAGAACGGGCTGAACCACGCGAACGCGGCTTCGTGGATGTATTTGCCGCCCTGCAGCGGCATGCCCTCGACCAGCGCGCCCAGAATGAGTCCCTGCATGAAAGCGGCGATGATTGAGCCGGCCGCGAAAGCGATGCCCCAGACCCAGCGCGATGTCACCGCCTTGAAGCGGAACTCGAACGCGACGCCGCGGAAGATCAGCGCGATCAGGAGCGCCAGCACCGGCAGGTACAACGCCGACAGCACGATCGCGTAAGCCCTCGGAAACGCCGCCATCAAGCCCGCGCCGCCCATCACCAGCCAGGTTTCGTTGCCGTCCCAGATCGGCGCCGCGGTGTTCATCATCATGTCGCGTTGGTGCTCGTCATCGGCGAACGGCGTGAGTATCCCTATGCCGAGCACGAAGCCGTCGAGCAGCACGTACATCATCACCGCGAACCCGATGATGAAAAACCACACGACGGGTAGAACCATTGCAAGATTCATGGCGCGTCCACCGCATCATCCGCCGCCGACATCGGCCGCGCCGGCGTTTTGGTGACGTGCGCGCGAGGTGGCGCGACGATGGGTCCGGCGCGCAACATCTTGATGAGATACCACGTGGCGAAACCGAATAGCAGCAAATACACCAATATGTAGGTGATCAACGAGGCCAGCACGCTGCCCGCGGTAACATTCGGACTGGCTGCGTTGACGGTGCGCAGCAAACCGTACACCACCCACGGCTGACGCCCGATTTCGGCCACCCACCAACCCATCACCAGCGCGATGAAGCCGCTGGGCATCATCAAAATCCACGCATAGAGATACCAGCGCGAATCGAACAGTGTGCCGCGCTTCCATTTCCACAAACCCCACCACGAGATCAGCAGCATCAATATGCCCAAGGCCACCATGATCCGGAACGCGAAGAACGGGATCGCGACCGGCGGGCGGTCGGCCGGCGCGAAATCCTTGAGGCCCTTGACTTCGCCGCTCCACGAATGCGTCAGGATCACGCTGCCCAGATGCGGCACATCGACTGCGTAGCGATTGCGTTCGTTCTTGTCGTCGGGAATCGCGAACAGGGTCAACGGCACGTTGGATTGCGTGTTCCAGCGCGCCTCGATCGCGGCCAGCTTGGCCGGCTGATTATGGCGGACCTCCTGTCCCGAATAATCGCCGACGACGATCTGCAACGGCGCCACGATCGCCACGAACACCAGCGCGCATTTCAGGCAGAGCTTCGCCTTTTCCGGAAACTTGTCGCGAACGAGATAAAACGCCGACACGCCGCCGATCACGAACGCGGAAGTCAGGAACGCCGCCAGCACCATATGCGGCAGCCGATACAGAAACGATGGATTGAAGATCACCTTCCACCAGTCGGTCGGATAGAACACGCCGTCCTTGAGTGCGTAACCGGCCGGCGTCTGCATCCAGCTGTTGGCGGAAATGATCCAGAAGGTCGAGATCAGCGTGCCCAGCGCTACCATGCAGGTGGCGAAGAAATGGGTGGCATGCCCGACACGCTGCCAGCCGAATAGCATTACGCCAAGGAATGTCGCTTCCATGAAGAACGCGGTCAGCACCTCGTAGTTGAGCAAAGGCCCCACCACGTTGCCCGCCGCGGTGGAGAAGCCGGCCCAGTTGGTGCCGAACTGGAAGCTCATCACGATGCCGGTGACCACGCCCACGCCGAACGACACCGCGAAGATCTTCATCCAGAAGAAATACAGATCGCGCACGCGATCCTCGCGCTTGCGCAACCACAGCGCTTCCAGGAATGCGAGCCAGCTCGCCAGCCCGATGGTGAATGCGGGAAAAAGAATATGGAACGAGATCACGAACCCGAATTGCAGGCGCGACAGCAGCACGGCTTCGGTCATCATGATTGCGATTATCGCACGCGGCCGAGTAGGACGGTGGATACAATGCGCGATTCGCATAGTCATTAGGCTCGCCGCATTCGCGTCGAGAATCGTGCGCCGTCAGCGAAACTTCGATCTGCCATGGAAGCCCCAACAGCCCATCCGCCCACAACCCGGCGCGCCTGGCTCGCGCCGCTGCGCTGGCTGGTGCCGTTGGTGTTCCTGGCTGTCACGCTTTGGCTGGCCGGGCGCGAACTGGCCGGTTTCGATCTGAAAACCCTGCAACGCACGCTGCTGCACGTGCGCACCCTGCACGCTGTGATCGCCGCGGCACTGGCGCTGTTCGCGGTCGCTTTCACCGGCAGCGTGGATATCGCGATCGCGCGCTGGTTGAAACTGGAAGTGTCCATGCGCGAATTGTTGCGGCTGTCATTCGTCGCCAACGCGTTGGCGAATACCTTGAATCTTTCCGGCGCGATCGGTTCCGGGGTGCGCTTGCTCGGTCTCTCCGGACTCGGCGTGCCGATGCGGCGCAGCGCGGTGCTGGTCGGCCTGCAGGTGTTGTCGCTGCCGCTGGGACTTTCCGCGCTGGTGATCGCGACGTTGGCGTCGGGCGCGTTGCCGGTGACGCCGAATGCCGCCACCCATGTGCTGGCGATCATCGTGCTGATCGCCGCCGCGTTATATCTGCCGTTGTATATGTTGTTGACCGGGCGCCGCACGCTGATGCGCTGGCTGCCGGACGAACAAGGCCTGCCGCCGCTGCGGCTGAAACTGCAACTGGCGCTGTTGTCGCTGCTCGATTGGCTGTTGGCGGCGGCGTCGCTGTGGTTGTGCCTCGCGCTGGCCGGCGTCCACGTCGATGCGACCACGCTGCTCGGCGCTTACGCCGGTGCGGCGGTGCTGGGACTTGCCAGCATGATCCCCGGCGGCTTCGGCGTGTTCGATGGCTTGTTATTGCTGGCGCTCAGCGCGACCGGCGTGCCGGGCGAAAACGTCACCGCCGGATTGATCCTGTTCCGGGTCACCTATTACGTGCTGCCGCTGTTGACCGCGTTGTGGCTCGGTGCCGGCATGTTGGCCCAGCGCGTGCCGCTCCTGACTCGCGCGCGCGCGCGACTGTCGGGGCATCCGCTGTTCGGCGTGCTGGGTTTACCGGTGAGCCTGCTCGGCAATCTCGGGGTGCGTCTGCTGGCGCTGTTGACCTTCGCCGCCGGCGCTCTGCAACTGGCATCGACCGCGATCCCGTCGCTGCACGAGCGTGTGGTCAAACTGCATCAGCTCTTACCCATCGAGGCGATCGAAAGTTCGCATCTGCTGAGCGTGGTGATCGGCGTGCTGCTGCTGGGACTCGCGCGCGGCATCGACGGGCGCCTGCGTGTGGCCTATCGCATGGTGCAGTGGCTGCTGTGGTTGTCGGCGCTGCTGGCGATGACCAAGGGCCTGCACTGGATCGAGGCGCTGTTTCTGCTCGCTGTGTCCGCGCTGCTGCGCACGCGCCGCGCGGATTTTTCACGCGCCGCGATGAATCTGTCCTCCGCGCGCAACTGGCGTTGGCTGAGCGGCGCTCTGGTGGTGATCGCGTTATTCTTCGCCGCCGGCGTGGCGGCGGTGCTGGGCACCGACAGTTTCGATTTCTTCGCGGTCGGCCCGGGCACGCACGCGTCGCGTTTGGCGCGTGGCGCAACCGCGGCACTGTTCGGACTCGCGTTGTACCTGATCTGGCAGGCGTTCGCGGTGCGCCGGCCGAGCTTGCCGTTGCCGGATCGCAATGAGTTGAAACGCGCGCGCGATGTCTATCTGCAACACGGCGGCGGTGAATTCGCACATCTCACGCTGATGGGCGACAAGCGATTGTTCTGGGCGGCGGATCATGCCGCGGTGATCGCCTACGGCACGGTGCGGGACCGCCTCGTTGCATTGGGCGCACCGTGCGGACCGGAGGGCGCGATCGAACGCGCAATACTGGATTTTCGCCGCTTCGCCGATCATCAGGACCGCGTGCCGTTGTTCTACGAAGTGCTGGAGCCGGATCTGCACCGGTTCCACGATCTGGGTTTCGATCTCTTCAAGCTCGGGGAACTGGCGACCGTGCCGCTGGCGGAGTTTTCGCTCTCGGGCAAGCGCTGGGAAGATTTGCGCGCGGCGGTCAACCGCGCCGAACGCGAGAGGCTCGTCTTCGAGATCGTCGAACCGCCGTTCGACACTGCATTGCTGGACGATCTGGTAGGCGTATCGGAAGCGTGGCTCGCCGATCGCGGCGCTGCGGAAAAAGGTTTTTCGCTCGGCCGCTACGATGCCGAGTATTTCTCCTGGAGTCCGCTGGCATTGGTGCGGCGCGAACACGAGCTGATCGCGTTCGCCAATCTGCAGCCACCGTATGGACCGAACGGCACCGCCAGCGTGGATCTCATGCGGCAATTGCCGGACGCGCCGCGCGGCACCATGGATTTCCTGTTCGCGCAAGTGATGCTGTGGGCGAAAGCGCAACGTCACGAACGTTTTTCGCTAGGCATGGCGCCGCTGTCGAATGTCGGCGTCAACCCATACGCCCGGGTCAACGAGCGGCTCGCCGCGCTGGCCTTCCGCTACGGCAATCGCCTTTACAACTATCAGGGACTGCGCCGCTACAAGGACAAGTTCAAACCGGAATGGACCGGCGCTTATCTTGCCTACCCGCGCGGGTTGTGGGTGCCGGGCCTGCTGCTGGACACCACCGCGCTGGTGGCGGGTGGCTATCGCAAATTGCTGCTGGGCTGAGCAGACGGCATTCGCGATCTACTTCGGCAATGCATCGAGGATTGCCGCGCCGAGTTTGTCGTAGTCACCGTCGTAGTGATGGCCGCCGGGTAATTGCACGACGCGCACTGCGCGGAGCTTGGCCGCGACCGGACACCATGCATCGGATTCGGTGATACCCGACACGCATACCAGGGGAATCTTCGCGTGCGCGACTTCCGGAGCCAGCGGCAACGCGTCGGCTTGTTTCACGTTGCCGAACCAGTCGCCGACTTTGATCTCGAACACCGCCGAATCATCTGGCGATATCATTACGCCGCCGGCGATCCTGGTGCGTTGCGCATCCGTCAAGCGGTTGCCGACCAGCGGCACCAGGCTTGCACCGAACGAATAGCCGATCAGCACGAAACGCGCGTTCGGATAGTGCGCGGCGTAATGCGCGACGATGCGTGTCATCGCGTCGGTGATGTCGGCCGGCGTGCGCTTGTGCCAGAAGAATTGGAGCGACGACAACCCGACCACGCGCACGCCGTGTTGCGACAGCACCGCAGCCACGCCCTTGTCCAGCCCCGCCCAACCGCCATCGCCGGTGAGCATGATCGCGATGCGCGGATCGGGAGAACCTTGCGGCGCGATCTCGGTGATCGGCAAGTCGGTGAGGCTGTCGTCGGTCGCAACCGCGTCAGCTTGCGGCTGGTTCAAAGCGTCCAGCGTGGAGGCCAATGTCCTGCCATCCTGTGGTGTCGCTTCTCTCGGCAACGCCAAGGCATCGCTGAGAGCGCCGAGGATTCCATCGCGGCGCGCGCCCGGCGCGAATGGTCGCGACAACCACGGCAGCGGCATCGTCTTCATCGGCACGATCCGGAACGCCTCGCCATCCGGCGCGGTCGGTAGGCCCGCGTCGCCCGTGCAAAGCGGTTTCTTCAGCCGATAATCGAAGTCGTAGCCCAGCGTCGCCACGCCGGAGAACGTGCCCGACGGCGCCTGCGCCGCCATCGCATAAGCGAAATCCGCGCCTGCGCCGAAGCCGACGATGTACGGCGGCTGGTAGCGCGGCATCTCGACATGACGTTCCATCCAATGCGCCAATTCCTGGACATGATCGGCAGGAGAACTGCACGCGTCGCCCAAAGATCTCAGTCTAGCCGTATAGGCATCTAGATCGACGCCCATGACGAAACTTCCCTGTTCGGCCAATCCTCGCGCGTAGACGCGCGCGGCAGCGTCCGCGCCGCCACGATCGGAGAACAACAATACGCTGCGCTGCGGCGTTGCCGCCGGCTGCCACAGGGTCACGTTGCCGAACAGGCCGTAAGACAAAGATGCCGGTTGTGGCGCGGGTGATGCCCACGCTCTTGTTATGCCGATAGCGAGGAGGCATGCGCCGAGTATGAGCATGTGAAACCGGATCATCTGATCAAACTCCTGCGCACATCGCCTCGATAGTGGCTACGTCTTTCGGGACCGCGGAAGTCAGCACGTCCGGCCCGTGCGCGCCGACCGCGACATCGTCCTCGATGCGGATGCCGATGCCGCGCCAGCGCGCCGGCACGGAGGTTTCGTCCGACGCGATATAGATGCCCGGCTCGACGGTGACGACCATGCCACGCTCCAGCATGCGCGGTTCGCCGTCGATCTGGTAGTCACCGACGTCGTGCACGTCCAAGCCGATCCAGTGTCCTGTCTTGTGCGGGAAGAAGCGTTTGTGCTCGCCTGATTGCATTGCGGCGCGCGCGCCACCTCGCAGCAATTTCAATGCGCACAAACCGTTCACGATGATGCGCGTGGCGGCCGCGTGCGCCGCGTCGAAGGCGCGGCCAACGCGCACCTCGTCGATCGCGGCGGATTGCGCATCCAGCACGATGCTGTAGAGCGCACGCTGCTCGCGCGAGAAGCCCGCGCCGACCGGCCAGGTGCGGGTGATATCCGAGGCGTAGCACTCGACTTCGGCGCCGGCGTCGACCAGCAGCAGATCGCCGCGTTGCAAGCGCGCACGGTTGGCGGCGTAGTGCATTACGCAAGCGTTCGCGCCGGCGGCGACGATCGGCGGATACGACGGCACCGCGCCGCGCTTGGCGATAGCATGCAGGAGCGCGGCCTCGACCTCGTATTCGCCGCTGCCCGGTCTTGCCGCGCGCATCGCGGCCAATTGCGCATCGGCCGCGATCGACGCGGCGCGGCGCATCAATTTCAATTCGGCGCTGGATTTGTACAGACGCAGGTCGTGCAGGATATGGCCCAGCGCGACGAACTCCTTCGGCACCAAGCCGCCGCCGCGGGCATGGCGCAAGCGGCGCATCCAGCGCAGCAGACGTGCGTCGAACTCCGGTTCCGCGCCGAAATGGCAATACAACCGCTCGCGGCCTTCCAGCATGCCGGGCAGGATGTCGTCGATGTCCTCCGCCGGAAACGCATCCTGCATGCCGTAGCCCGCGACAGCGCCTTCCGGGCCGATGCGCGGGCCATGCAAGCGTTCGCGTTCGCGATCGCGCTCGCGGCAGAACAACACGACCTCGCCGTTGCGCCGCCCAGGCAGCAGCGCCAGCACCGCATCGGGTTCGGGGAAACCGCTGAGATAATGGAAATCGGAATCCTGCCGGTACGGCCACGCCGAATCGGCGTTGCGCAGACGCTCGGGCGCGGCCGTCACCAGGATCGCGGCGTCCTCGCCGGCCATGCGCATTAGTTCGCGGCGGCGGCGCGCGAATTCGGCGGGGCTTATCATCGCGACATCAGTGCACGCGCGGACCTTGCTCCGCGCGCAATTCGCCGTACAACAACAACACGCCGATGCGCACGAACTCGAATACCTCGGCCAGCGAATCCTCGTCGTTGTCCGCGTCGTAGGAAAAATGCGAGGCGGCGATCTGATTGAAATCGCGCAGGATTTCCGCGCCCTCTTCTGACAATCCGCGCCGGCCGAACCCGGCCAAGCCCAATCCGCCCAGAAATCCGCTGCACCAGTCGACCAGTGCGTCGCCACGCTCGAACAGCGGACGTTCGGCATCCGGCAAGAGCGGCGCGAAGCCGAGATCGGGATCGGCCAACTGCACTTGGCAATGCGCATACAAATCTGCCAGCAACGCATGCCCTGCGTCGTCAGCGTGGGCGTCGTTGCTCTCCAGTTCCAGCGCGGACAGGAACGCCCGCGACCCGGCCTCGCCGCCGCCGCACAAATAACCGATCAGCGAACCATGCAGTTGGGACGCGGCGGTGCCGAGGCGCATCCGCGCCAGCACGGCGGCGAGTTCAACATGGGGGATCGGCGATAAAGACGGCATCTGCGACAAACATCGAGTTAGGCACGATTCTAGCAGCAGGCCTCACCTTGCCCGGGGCGTTTTGGATACACTCGGCCTGAAGGGGATTTCGTCAATGTGCCTGATTTCCCGACTATCGCCGCGCCGGGACGGGCGTCCGCCGCTGCGGACGCTCGCGCTGCTGACGCTGGCGGCGATCCTGGCATTGGCGGCGGGCAACGCCGGCGCCTACCAGCGCGACTTTCATTTCCAGCGCATCGACAGCAGCGACGGCTTGGCGCAAAACACCATCCGCGTGCTGTTCCAGAACGCGCGCGGCTTTGTCTGGCTGGCCACGCAAGGCGGCCTGCATCGCTACGACGGCTACACGCTGCGCCGCTATCGGCACGATCCGCAACGCGCCGACAGCTTGTCCGACAACATGGTCGACGCGCTGGCGGACGCGGGCAACGGACGGCTATGGATCGGCAGCAAGGGCGGCGGTTTGAGCCTGTTCGATCCCGACAGCGATCGGGTATTGCCCCTGCCCGCCGCCATCGCCCATCCCGGATTGGCGGTGAACGCGCTGCAGCCGCTGGCGGATGGGCGGCTGCTGATCGCCACCACGCAGGGCATCGATCGGCTCGACCCCGCAGCCAATGCAATGTCCTACACGCTGCACCGGATCTGGACCGCTCCCGCCAACGAACCCGTGCGCGGCACGGACTTCGCCGGGCAAGGCATACGCGTGCGGGGTTTTGCGCGTTGCCCGGACGGGAGCGCGTATGCGGCGACGGTCGACGGCGTGTTGGCGCTCGGCTCGGATGCCGGGCAAACGAGCGTGCTGCTGGCGCCCGACACGACGGCGCTCAATGCGATCCAGTGCGACCGCGCCGGAAACCTATTGATCGGCGACCGCAACGGCCTGCAGCAGCTCGATCGCGTCCATGCCACGCTCACGTCGCTGTGGTCGTCGGCGGCACCGGCCGCGGTGCGCGGCGTCACCGCGATCGCGCAGGATCATGCCGGCATCCTCTGGCTGGCCGTGCCCGGAACGGGGCTGGTACGTTACGACCGCGCGCGCGATCAAACGCGCGTGTTGCAACCGCAGCCGGGGTTGGCGGGCGCGTTGCCCGATACCGGCGTCGACAAATTGCTGATCGATCGCTCGGGGCTGTTGTGGCTCGGCACCTGGAGCAGCGGCGCAGCCTACGCCGATCCCGCCGGCACGCCGTTTCACAGCGTGATCGATCTGACCGCCACGCGAGCGCCCGGCAGCAACCACATCAACGCCTTGGCGCAAGCGGCCGATGGCAGTTTCTGGTTGAGCGCGGGTAGCGGCGGTCTGCGCCATTACGATCCGCGCAGCGACAGTTTCCAGGATTTCGATGAATCGCTGCGACGCGCGGTGGCACAAGCTCCCCGCGCACCGCAATCGGACAACGGTGTGCCGGCCGTATTCGTCTTCGCCCTCGAGGAAACTTCCCCCGGGCAATGGTTGCTGGCGACCAGCCGCGGTTTGTTGCAATTCGATCCCGCGCGCAACAACGCAACAACGGTCGGCTTTGCCGATCCGCAAATCAACGCGCTGATCGAAGGCGGGGTTCGCGCCATGCTGCGCGCGCGCAACGGCGATCTATGGCTGGCGCCGCTGCGGCAAGGCCTGTTGCAGACTCGCGACGGAAGGCTCGCGCACCACTACGAATACGGGCCTGCTCAGGACGGACTCGCCGATCGCTCGGTGCTGGAACTGATGCAGGATCGCACCGGCCAGATCTGGGCGGGCACCGCCAACGGCGTGTCCCTGATCGATCCCGACAGCGGCCGGGTGCGCAGTTTCCGCGAAATACCTGGGCGCAACGATTCGCTGGCCGGCCACACCGTGGCGTCCCTGCATGCCACTGCCGACGGCACCGTCTGGATCGGCACGCAGTCGGGCTTGAACCGCCTGCTATGGATCGACGATGCGGGCGCGCATTTCACACGTTATGGCGCCGGCAGCGGCCTGCCCGACGACACCATCTATTGCATTCTGGACGATGCGCGCGGCGACCTGTGGCTCGCCACCAATCTCGGTATCGCGCGGTTGGATCCGCGCACCGGCGCGATCCGCGCGTTCGGTTCCGGCGACGGGCTGCAGGGCGACGAATACAACGGCAACGCCTGTCTGCGCACGCGCGGCGGCGGGCTGCTGTTCGGCGGCACGCACGGCTTCGACATGCTCGATCCGAACGTAATCCGCACCAGCACTTTCCGCGCGCCGGTGGTCATTACCGCGTTGCGTCTCGACGGCATGACCCAAGCCATGCCGATCGCGGGCGCGACGACGATGGAGGTCCCGGCGACCGCGCGCAGCCTGCATATCAATTTCGCCGCGCTCGACTATGCCGCCCCCACGCGCAACCGTTTTCGTTACCGGTTGCTCGGCGAGGACGACACCTGGATCGAGGCCGGCACCCGTCACAGCATGAGCTGGACCAATTTCGGCGCGGGCGATTATCGCTTCGAGGTACAGGGCAGCAACCGCGATGGCGTGTTCGGCGGCGGCGTTGCATCGCTGCCGCTGCGCGTGCAAGCGCCGTGGTGGTGGAGCCGCAGCATGCGCGCGCTGTATCTGGCGGCGATCGCGCTGATCGCGCTCGCGCTGCTGCTGCATTGGCGCGGCAAGCGGTCGGAGGACCTGCGCCATCAGCAGCAATTGAGATTGCGCGAGGATCGCCTGCGGCTCGCGCTGTGGGGTTCGGGCGACGAATTCTGGGATTGGGACATGCAGGCCGGCCTGATGTTCCGGCTGGGCGCCGACGGCCTGCGCGGCGGACATCGCGAAGAGAGCATCGCGATCGACGATTGGCGCAACTTCGCGGTGCATCCGGACGATCTGGACCGCGTCGAGCATGCATTGACCGAGCACGTCACCGGCAACAGCGATCATTTCGAGGCCGAGCATCGCCTGCTCAATCCTCGCGGCGACTGGATATGGGTGATTTCGCGCGGCAAGATCGTCGAGCGCGACGCGCACGGCAAGCCGCTGCGCATCTGCGGCACCGCGCGCGACATCAGCGCGCTGCGCGCGGCCGAGCGCGACCGACGGATCGCCGCGGAGGTGATCCGCAGCATGAGCGAGGCCGTCACCGTCACCGATCTCAACTTCCGCTTCGTCTCGGTCAACACCGCATTCACGCGCATGACCGGCTACGCGGAAGAGGAGGTGGTGGGCCGCGATGCCTCGTTGCTCAACTGCCGTCAACATTCGCCGGAAATTTACGGCCAGTTGCGCCAGGCGCTGTCGGAGAGTGGCCACTGGCGCGGCGAATTGTGGCAACGACGCAAGGACGGCGAGGAGTTTTTGTGCTGGGTCGAATTGAACGAGGTGCGCGACGCGTCCGGCGAGCGCACCCATCTGGTCGGCGTGCTGACCGACATCACCGAGCGCAAACGCGTCGAGCAAGAACTGCGTTATCTGGCCAACTACGACACCCTGACCGGTCTGCCCAATCGCACCTTGCTGGGCGAACGGCTCGGCCACGCGATCATCAATGCGCGCCGCGGCAATCACAAGGTCGCGGTATTGTTCCTCGATCTGGACCGCTTCAAGCACGTCAACGATTCGATGGGCCACGCCGCCGGCGACCGGATGTTGAAAGCCGCCGGCGCGCGACTGCGCCAATTCGTACGCGAGCGCGACACCGTGGCGCGTCTGGGCGGCGACGAATTCACCGTGATCCTCGAGGACGTGGCCGATGTGCGCGACGCCGAGGACATGGCGCAGCGCCTGCTCGAGGCGTTCCAGATGCCGTTGGGTCTGGGCGGCGCGCAGGACGCCGTGATCTCGCCCTCGATCGGCATCGCGCTGTATCCCGACCACGGGCAGGTGCCGACCGATCTTTTGAAATACGCCGACACCGCGATGTACCAGGCCAAGGATCGCGGCCGCAACACCTACGCGGTCTATCACGCGCGCATGGACACGCTGGCGCGCGATCGCGCGCGCATGATCTCCGCGTTGCGCCGCGCGATGGAGCGCCGCGAGCTTGCGGTCGTCTATCAACCGAAGATGGCGCTGAGTGGCGATCGCATCACCGGCGTCGAGGCGCTGCTGCGCTGGCGTAGCGCGGAATTGGGCGACATCCCGCCGACCGTGTTCATCCCGTTGGCAGAGGAAATCGGGCTGATCGCGGAGATCGGCGAATTCGTATTGACTACCGCTTGCGCCGATCTCAAAGGTTTCCGCGACGCCGGGCTGCGCGGCCTGACCATGGCGGTCAATCTTTCCGCCGCGCAATTGGAGCGGCCGGAACTCACGCTGCGCATGTGCGAGATCCTCGCCGAACACGACATCGCGCCTGATCAACTCGAACTGGAACTGACCGAGAGCATGGTCATGGCCAACGCCGCGCAATCGGTGCGTATCCTGGGCGAACTGAAATCGATCGGCGTGAAACTGGCCATCGACGATTTCGGCACCGGCTATTCCTCGCTGGCGTATTTGAAACGCTTGCCGATCGACACGCTGAAGATCGATCAGGAATTCGTCGGCGACATCAATATCGATCCCGACGACGCGGCGATCACCGCGACGATCATCACGATGGCGCATTCGCTGGAATTGAAGGTAGTCGCCGAGGGCGTGGAAACGGCCGAGCAACTGGCCTTCCTGCGCGCGCAGGGTTGCGACGAAATCCAGGGCCACTGGCTGTCGATGCCGTTGCCAGCCGATGCCTGCCGGCGTTTCATCGCCGCGCGCTCCGAGCGCGCGCGCAGCAGCACCGCATAAGCAAACATTCGCGAATTATCCTATAGTCACGCCGATGACCGACGCCGATTCCCTGCAAACCGAACTCACAGCGTTGTCCACATCGCTGGATCGCGCCACCGACACACTGCGCCGGTTGGGCGAGGAAAACGCTAGCCTGCGTCACAATCGCGAGCAGCTCGCGGCCGAACGCGCCGCGCTTCTGGGGCGCAACGAACAGGCTCGCTCGCGGGTCGAGGCGATGATCGAGCGCTTGAAAGCGCTGGAGAGCAGTGGCTGAGAGCGTGCGCACGCGAAGGCCAAGGGCAGGAAGCCCTTGGCAGGGTTGCTTGGCGAGATCACGGATAATCGAGCTTAGCAACACCGTCCGCTGCGAAGCGGCGCGATATGTTCGGACAAACTCGCATTACCGGAACCCCAGAAGCCAAACATGAGCGCTACCGACTCCATCACCGTCACCGTGCGCCTGCTCGATCGCGAGTTCCTGGTCGGCTGCGGGTCCGACGAACGTGAGGGCCTGCTCGCCGCGGCGGCGCATCTGGACGGCAAGATGCGCGAGGTCAAAGGCGCATCGCGCAGCGTCGGCTACGACCGCGTCGCGGTGCTGGCTGCGCTCAGCATGGCGCACGAACTTCTGCAATTGCGCAAGCGCCACGACGAACAATCGCGCACGCTCGGCGACGGCATCGGCACATTGCGGCGCAAGCTCGAGGATGCGCTCGCGGCATCGACGGCGTAGAATCCTCGCCAAGGCGTCCCCTGCGGTGTACGGCAGCGCGTCTCCAGCAATTGCCTTGTTCCTAATGTACGACCTTGGGCCGGCGGATACCGAACCGTTGCGCAAGCCCGTCAAGAGCGGGAAGCCTTCAAGTCCGGCGAGCCTGCCCACTTGATCCCGATGGATCAGGGTCGCTCGGCGCGCACCGGCATCGCGGAGGACGCTTTCTCGTTTTTGCGTTGCTGCGCGCGTGAAGCGCGGACGCTTTTTTACGGATATGCGACCATCCACGCATGGATGAAGTCGAACAGCGCGCGCGGCTGCGCATCGAGATGACCGAGCGCCGGCGCGCGCTGGGCGCGACCGAGCGTATCGCCGCCGCCGATGGCGTGGCGCGCAACTTGGAGTGCCTGCCGGAGTTCGTGGTCGATCCGCTGATCGCCGGTTACTGGGCAGTGCGCGGCGAAGTGCCTCTGAACGTCGTGGTCGCGCGCTTGCAAGCGCGCGGGCAGCGCTATTTTCTGCCGGTGCTCGAAAAGGCAACGCCGCGTGCATTGCTCTTCGCCGAATTCATCACGGGCGCGGCGTTGACGCCCAACCGCTACGGCATTCCGGAACCGAGCGATCCGGCGACCGTGCTGACGCCGCAACAACTGGACATGGTGCTGGTTCCGCTGCTCGCGTTCGACGTCCAAGGCAACCGGCTCGGCACCGGTGGCGGTTTCTACGACACCACGTTTTCGTTCCTGCGCGGGCAACCGCGTCCCGCGCGCCCGCTGCTGGTCGGCATCGGCTACGCTTTCCAGCAAACGGAATCGCTGATGGCGGAAAGCTGGGACGTGCGCATGGACTACATCGCCACCGACAACGGATTGATCGATTGCACAATGAATACGAACTGATGAACCGCTGGCTGATGAAAACCGAGCCCGACACATTCTCGATCGACGATCTCAAACGCAAGAAAGTCGAGCCGTGGAATGGCGTGCGTAACTATCAGGCGCGCAATTACCTGCGCGCGATGCGGCGCGACGACGAGGTGCTGTTCTACCATTCCAGTTGCGCGGTGCCGGGCGTTGCGGGCATCGCCAAGGTCGCCGGCGCGCCGTATCCCGACCCCTTCCAGTTCGATCCCAAAAGTCATTACTTCGACGTCAAAAGTGATCCCGCCGATCCGCGCTGGTGGCTGGTGGATGTGCGTTACGCGCGCAAATTGAAACGCGTGATTTCTCTCGCCGAAATCAAGGCGCTCGATGGTCTGGGCGAGTTTGCATTGACTCGCCAACGCAGCCGGCTGTCGGTGCTGCCGGTGACGGCGCAACAATGGCAAGCCATCTTGGCCTTGGAACTGAAATCACCATGACCATCGACGACCAGAAACGCGCGGCCGGCGAGGCGGCGGTCCGCTACGTCGAAGACGGTATCGTCGGCGTCGGCACCGGCTCGACGGTGGCGTACTTCATCGACGCGCTCGCCAAAATCAAGCAACGTATCGACGGCGCGGTGTCCAGTTCGGAAGCATCCTCGCAATTGCTGCAGGCGCGCGGCATCCGCGTGCTGGACTTGAACGCCGTCGGCGACATCCCGCTGTACGTCGACGGCGCCGACGAATGCGATCCGCAAAAACGTCTGATCAAGGGCGGCGGCGGCGCACTGACCCGCGAAAAGATTATCGCGGCAGCGGCGAAAAAATTCATCTGCATCGTCGATACCAGCAAATGTGTGCAGGTGCTTGGCAAGTTTCCGCTGCCGATCGAGGTGATCCCGATGGCGCGCAGCCTGGTGACGCGCGAGATCGTGCGTCACGGCGGCACGCCGGTATGGCGCAATGGCTGCGTCACCGATAACGGCAATTGCATTCTCGACGTACACGGTCTCCACATCACCGATCCCGCGAAGCTCGAAACCGCGCTCAACCAGATCGCCGGCGTGGTCACGGTCGGATTGTTCGCGCATCGCCCCGCCGACGCGGTGCTGGTCGGCGATAAGGAAATGCCCTAGCGCCCCACCCGAGCGCCGATTTTCGCGCCCTTGAAATCGCATTCGCGCGGGAGTAAAAAGGTAGCTGCGCGCGCCGGACTTTTGTGCGCTAACGTCCATAAGTACCGCGCCCGGCCTTGCTATGATTTCCCGTTAGGGCCAATGCCACAGGGATGGCGCGATGACCGCTGCAACCAATCCGAAACGCAACGAACTGCTGGCGACCTTGCCCGCGGCAGCTTGGGTGCGCCTTTCGGCGAACATGGAGCCGGTCGAACTGCGCCTGGGCGAAGTGATCTACGAATCCGGCGCACCTCAGCCCTACGTCTATTTCCCCACCGACAGCATCATTTCGTTGTTGTTCGTCATGACGAACGGCGATTCGGCCGAAATCGCGATCGTCGGCAACGAGGGGCTAGTCGGCATCGCCTTGTTCATGGGGGGCGGCACCACGCCGAGCCGTGCGGTCGTGCAGAGCGGGGGTTCCGCGTTCCGGGTGAAAGCGAAGTATCTGCGCAATGAATTCGAGCACGCCGGCGCGTTGCAGGAAGTGTTGTTGCGCTATACGCAGGCTTTGGTCACGCAGATGGGGCAGACCGCGGTCTGCAATCGCCATCATTCTCTGGAACAGCAATTCTGCCGCTGGCTGCTGATGAGTCTGGACCGCTTACCCTCCAACGAACTGAGCATGACCCAGGAACTGATCGCCAACATGCTCGGCGTGCGTCGCGAGGGCGTCACCGAAGCGGCCGGCAGATTGCAGAACGCTGGCGTGATCAGCTACAGCCGCGGCCGTATCACCGTGCTGGATCGGCCTCGCCTGGAGAAACTCTCCTGCGAGTGCTACGAAGTGGTCAGGCAGGAGTTCGCCCGGCTGTTGCCGTGGGCGCCGCTACCGACGAAGGCATCCGCTGCGCAGCGCCATCGCTGATTGAAACTGGCGACGATCGCTGAAGCGGCGTGGCCACTGTCACATGATTGCGTTCGCCCGACATCGAGGAAGCGCGTCCCTGCGCTTCCTCGATGATATGGAAAAAAGGGAGCGGCAACGCTTCCTTGACGGCATATCCGGTGCGTTCCATCCGCTGCCATCCACCCTAACCGCTGTGCCGGGTGTCGCGTCCGTCTGCCTGCTCCTGTAGTGTCCTCGAATATTCGATCCAGATGGAAGTAGAGTTCCTGCCAAGAAGGAGCTCTGCATGAAGAAGTCGAAGTTCAGCGAGGAACAGATCGTTCGGATTCTGAAAGAGGTCGAGGCCGGAGC
>JBDTAJ010000074.1:0-4519 GCA_039924705.1 Rhodanobacteraceae bacterium | reverse complement strand
CCTCGCCCGACAGTTTCAGCAGGATGCGCTGGTACTTGATCTTGGCGGGCATGCGGCGTCTCCGGCGTCGGGTAAACAGTCGGATTGTAGCGGAGCAGGAAGCAGGAGCGAGCGGTAGCGCAACAATGAGGCCGCATTCCGGACGCCGCGAAGCGACGATCCGGAATCCATTTTGTTTTTCAGACAAGATCAAAATGGATTCCAGGTTCCGCGCTGGAGCGCGGCCCCGGAATGACGACTTCGTTGTAGCACACTCACAACTCACGGTTACGCAAACAAAAAGGCCGCGGATTTCCGCGGCCTTTTCGATATGTCAACCCAACAAGATGACGCTTACGCCAACCCTGCCTGCTTCATCACTTCGGCGGCGAAATCGTCTTCCTTCTTCTCGATGCCCTCGCCGACGGCGAGACGATGGAACGTCAGCACTTTCGCCTTTTCTTTTGCCAGCACCTCGCCGACCGTCGTCGCGGTGTCCAGCACGAACGGCTGGCCGGTCAACGAGATTTCCGACAGGATCTTCTTGATCTTGCCGCTGACCATCTTTTCCTGGATGTTGGCCGGTTTGGCGCGATCCTTCTCGCTCATCTGCGCCAGCGCGATGTCCTTTTCCCGAGCGACGAATTCGGCCGGTATGTGCTCCGGGGATGCGTATTGGGGATTCATCGCGGCGATGTGCATGGCGATGTTGCGCGCCAGCTCCGCGTTGCCGCCGTCGAGTTCGACCAGCACGCCGATGCGGCCGCCGTGCACGTAGGCGCCGAGGGTCTTGGCGCTGTCGATGCGCGCCAGCCTGCGCAACTGCACGTTTTCGCCGACCTTGGCGATCAGCCACTGGCGGCCTTCCTCGAGGGTTGGGCCATACGAAGTCTTCGCGGCCTTCAGCGCCTCGATATCCCGCGCATCGCTGGCGAGCGCGGTCTTGGCTGCCTCGTCCGCGAACTTGAGAAAATTCTCGTCCTTGGCGACGAAATCGGTTTCGGAATTGACCTCGACCAGCACCGCTTTGCCTTCGCGCTGTGCCAATGCGACGCGGCCTTCGGCGGCGATGCGATCGGCCTTCTTGTCGGCCTTGACCAGCCCCTGCTTGCGCAGCCAGTCGGCTGCGTTGGCGAGATCGCCGTTGTTCTCGGCGAGCGCCTTCTTGCATTCCATCATGCCGGCGCCGGAGCGCTCGCGCAGTTCCTTGACCATCGCGGCGGTGATTTGCATGCTGAATCCTCTTTGAATAGTGCAGCCATGGATGGCCGCTGTTTGATCTTCGCGATCACGGACGATCGCATAATGAATTCAAACGGCCGTCATTCGACGGCCACGCAAGATATGGGGACGATCGCGCGCCCGGACAATATGGCGAGGGCGACGCGAAGCGGATCGTGGACAACGCAACGCGACGGCAGATGCCATCGCGCTGCGCGCGGATTACTCGGCCGCTTTTTCCTCGACCGCCTCGTTCTCGGCAACTTCCGCTTCGGCGCGTGCCAGCCCGGCAACGTCGGTATCTGCGGCAACGGGTGCAGCGGCAGGCTCGGCCTGTTTCGGCGGAGGCCCGGTGCGGCGTTGCTGTTGCTGCGGCGCGGGCTTCTTGCCCACGTTGCGGCGTGGCGCGGGGCGTCGGCGGTCGCCGTCCTTGTCCTTGGCGACCGGATTGCCTTCGGCATCCAGTTCGACGAAGTCATTGGCATCGCCGCGCGCGGCGGCGGGTGCCGCGGCCTTGCCTTCCAGGATCGCGTCAGCGGCGGCGCGCGCATACAACTGCACCGCGCGGATCGCGTCGTCGTTGCCGGGGATCGCGTAATCCACCAGCGCCGGGTCGTAATTGGTGTCGACCACCGCAACCACCGGGATGCCGAGCTTCTTGGCTTCCTTGACCGCGATGTCCTCGTGACCGATGTCGATCACGAACAGCGCGTCGGGCAGGCGATTCATGTCCTTGATGCCGCCCAGCGACTTCAAGAGCTTCTCGCGCTCGCGCCGCAACGACAGCACTTCGTGCTTGACCAGTTTCTCGAAGGTGCCGTCGGTTTCACCGGCTTCCAATTCCTTCAGCCGCGACACCGACTGCTTGACGGTGCGGAAATTGGTGAGCATGCCGCCCAGCCAGCGCGCGTTGACATACGGCATGCCGCAGCGATTGGCCTCTTCCTCGACCGACTCGCGCGCCGAGCGCTTGGTGCCGACGAACAGCACGGTGCCGCGCTTCTGCGCGAGCCCCGAGAGATAATTCATGGCGTCGGAAAAGAGCGGTAGCGTCTTTTCCAGATTGATGATGTGGATGCGCCCGCGCGCGCCGAAAATATACGGCGCCATCTTGGGGTTCCAATAGCGGGTCTGGTGGCCGAAGTGAACGCCGGCTTCCAGCATTTGACGCATGGTGACGGAAGGCATTGCTGTGTTCCTTTTCGCGTTCGGACGATTTGCATCATCCCGGGGTTGTGGCCTCCACGTATCCCCGGTTTCGATCCCGCCGCGTCTTGCAATGACGGCGGGACACCCCGAAATCGGTGTCGATGCGTGTGAGAATTCGCGGCTGCTCGCCGCTTCGTTGACCGGCTCGCAGGCAAGCCGGTCGATATAACCGTAGAATTGTAGACCTATATTGCCTTTCGACTCAAGGTGAATCGATGAAAGATCGCGACTTCTTGTGCGGCATCATGCTCCCACAACCCCCGAAACCATAGCTGCGCAATGGTTTCTGCCTCCTTGACTCAAGGGGGCTAATAAGCCGGCTTTGCAAGCGTTATTCGGAAATTCAAGATTATGCCCGTCACTCTTAAATCCCCAACTGACATCGAAAAGATGCGCGAAGCCGGGCGCCTCGCCGCGGAAGTGCTGGCGCTGATGGTGGAGCACGTCAAGCCGGGCGTGACCACGGAGGAACTCGACCGCATCGCGCACGACCATATCGTCGAGGTGCAGAAGGCGGTACCCGCCAACGTGGGTTATCGCGGCTTTCCGAAGACCCTGTGCACCTCGGTCAATCACGTGATCTGCCACGGCATCCCCAGCCCCGGCAAGGTGCTGAAAGACGGCGACATCGTCAATATCGATGTCACCGTGATCAAGGACGGTTGGCACGGCGACACCAGCCGGATGTATTTCGTGGGCAAGCCCTCGGTGCTGGCCAAGCGGCTGGTCGATACCGCTTACGAGTCGATGATGCTCGGCATCGCGCAGGTGCGGCCGGGCGCAACGCTTGGCGATGTCGGGCATGCGATCCAGCAGCACGCGGAAGTGGCCGGTTACTCGGTGGTCAAGGATTATTGCGGCCACGGCATCGGCCGGGTCTACCATGATGACCCGCAAGTGCTGCATTACGGCCGCGCGGGCGAAGGCATGCGTCTGGAGAAGGGGATGACGTTCACCGTCGAACCGATGATCAACGTCGGCAAACCGAACGCGAGGGTGTTGCCGGATGGCTGGACGGTGGTCACCAAGGATCACTCGCTGTCGGCGCAGTGGGAGCACACCATCGCGGTCACCGACGATGGCTACGAGATACTTACTCCGTGGCCGGATGCGTGAAGCCGGGACCCGGGACTCTGGACTCGAAAGAGCGTATCAACGAAGCCGTCATTCGGGGGCCGTTCCCGCGGCTTCATGCGGGAACGGAACCCGGAATCCAGCGTCTTGCTTCTAAATACACTTGAAAGCGAAGTCACTGGATTCCCGCATGCGCGGGAATGACGACATGATGTTCACGGCTTCAAAAACGTATGGCCGCCGCCTTGAGTGCCGATATTTCTCTTCCACGCCTTCCGCCCGCGCTACCACGCGCCGGCGTGTCGAGGGAAGCGCGCGTGGCGTTGCGGCAATTGCTGGACGATCACGCCCGCGCGCTGGCGGTTGCATTTCGCGACGGAATGGAGGCCGCGCAACTCGCGGTGGCGCGCGAGGAGGCTGTCGAGCGGGTATTACTCCATGTCTGGACGGCGTATCTCGGCGAAACCGATGAGACCGCGCTGTTCGCGATCGGCGGTTTCGGTCGCGGCGCATTGTTTCCGCATTCCGATGTCGACCTGCTGGCGCTGACCGGAGACAACGCAGCACCATTCGTCGCGCGCGCGCTGGAAGCCTTGTTCGGCTGTCTGTGGGACATCGGTTTGAAACCGGGTCACGCGGTGCGCGCGCCCACGCAATGCCGTGAACTTGCGGCCGGTGATGTCAGCGTATTCACCAGCCTTTTGGATGCGCGGCGTATCGCCGGCGCGCCAGGTTTCGACGCTGTGTTGCGCGGGATCGTCGATGATCCAGCGCTGTGGCCGCCCGAGGATTTCCTGCGCGCCAAACGCGAGGATCGCGATGCGCGTCACGCACGACACGACGACACTACCCACAACCTCGAACCGAATCTGAAGGACGGCCCCGGCGGATTGCGCAGCCTCGACTTGATTCGCTGGCTGGGGGCGCGCATCGCCGATGCGTCCAGCCTGGACGCGCTCATCGAAGCGGGATTACTCGATGCGGGCGAAAGCGTTGCGCTGATCGGCGCCGAAAAAGTCCTGCAACGTTGCCGCTA
>JBDTAJ010000073.1:0-4120 GCA_039924705.1 Rhodanobacteraceae bacterium | reverse complement strand
GCGAACGCGCAAGAATAAGGTGGCGCGGGGTGAGCGTCAAGACAAAGCATTACGGGAGGCGCATGCACGGCATCGGCTTTATCCGCGATCTGGCCTTCGTTATGCTCGCCGCGGGCGTGATCACGGTGTTGTTCCATCGCTTGCGCTTGCCGGTGCTGCTGGGTTACCTCATCGCCGGCGTGCTGATAGGTCCGCACACGCCGTGGCGGCTGGTGATCGATCAACACAGCATGCGCGACATCGCCGATCTCGGCGTGCTGCTGTTGATGTTCACGTTGGGCTTGGAATTCTCGGTACGCAAATTGCGCGCGTTGGGCGCGGGTGTGCTGCTGGCCGCGATCGCGGAAGTCGCGCTGATGCTGTGGCTGGGCATCGAGGCCGGGCGGCTGGCCGGATTCAAACCGTTGGACGCGCTGTTTCTGGGCGGTGTGGTGTGTTTGTCCTCGACGATGGTGGCAATCCGCAACATCGAGGATCGCGGCTTGAAACGCGAGCCGTTCGTACCAGTGTTGATGGGTCTCTTGATCTCCGAGGAAGTGTTGACCGTGGTGCTGTTGACCGTGCTCTCCGCGATTGCGCTGGGCGGCAATGCCCCGCCGGACATGGTACTGGCGGTGCTGGGGCGCCTCGCGTTGTTCGTCGCGGTCGCGCTGATTCTCGGCTTGCTGCTGTTGCCGCGTTTGCTCGACGCGATCGCCGCGCACGGACGCGAGGAGATGTTGCTGATTGCGGTGCTTGGCACTTGTTTCGGCGCGAGCCTGCTGGCCGAGTCGGCGGGGTTCACGGTCGCGCTCGGCGCATTCCTGGCCGGCGTGGTGGTGTCCGAGGCGCATTGTGCGCCGCGCATCGTGCGCTTGGTGGAACCGGTGCGCGACATGTTCGCGGCGATCTTCTTCGTTGCGATCGGCTTGCTGCTCGATCCCGGCATGTTGCTGGCGTACGTGTTGCCCGCGCTCGGCATCGCGCTGCTGGTGATCGTCGGCAAATCGATCGCGTGCAGCCTCGGCGTGTTCTTCTTCACCGGCCGCGACACGCGCGCGTCGCTGCGCACCGGTTTGTCGATGGCGCAGATCGGTGAATTCTCGTTTGTGATCGCAACGCTCGGCATCGCTTCCGGCGCGGTCAGCGGTTTCCTTTATCCATTGGCCGTCGGAGTATCGGCGATCTGCATGGCGGTATCGCCCTTGCTGATCGGCAATGCCGATCGTCTGCAACGCGGCGTGCGGCGCGTTACGCCGCGGCCGCTGCGCGCGCTGGGCGCGGGTTACAGCGAGTGGATCGGCCATCTGCGCCCGGTCGGCGATAATGCGATCGTCGCGCGCATGTTGCGGCGGTTCCTCTGGCATATCGCGGTCAATGTTCTGCTGGTGTGCGCGGTGTTCGTCGGCGGCGCGTGGTTGAATGCCGAGGCGCCGCGTTGGCTGCCCGCGCTGCCGTTCGGATCCGGTGCGCAACGTTCGCTGATCTGGACGCTCGCGTTGTTCGTGTCGCTGCCGATGCTGATCGCGGTGTATCGCAAAGCCGACGCATTGGGTATGCTGCTGATGGAGCTGGGCATCCGAGAGAGCGTGCACGGTGCGCGCACCGAGGCATTGCGCCGCGTGCTGGCGAAATTGATTCCGCTGGCCACATTGCTGGGATTGGCGCTGCTGGTCGGCGTGCTCGGCGCGGCGATCCTGCCACCGCGCGGCGTGCTGATCGCTTTGCTCGGCATCGGCGCGCTGACCGCATGGTTTCTGTGGAGCGCGCTGGTACGGGTGCATGCGCGGCTGCAGGCGACGCTGCGCGAGCTCGTCGAAAAAAAATCCACACCGCCGCCGTGATCGACGTTTCTGTTCGATCGAGACCACCCTTCCGCGAAACGACAGGCTCGCCGTTTCGGTGCGGACCAAGAGGCGTATGATCGGGCGGCGTTCGCATCATCGAACGAACTGGCTCCGGATTCCGCTATCGAGGGAGGTCGTGATGAAAACGATTATCGGATTTTTGGCGGTCGCATTCGCGGGACTGTTGATCGGCGTGCCGCCGGCGTTCGTGGCATCGGCGTCTGGCAACGCTAGCGTAGTCTGCAAGGACGGCTCGACCTGGAGCGGCGCGTCGCATCGCGGCGCCTGCCGCGGGCATCAGGGCGTGCAGAGTTGGAACGACAGCGGCTCGGCAGTGTCTTCCACCACGACGACGACCACGACCACAGCGCCATCTTCGTCGCACAAATCGCACGCGAAGACTTCGACGATGACGCCCGCGCCGATGCCGACGGCGCAAGCCCCAGCGGCGACCACAACGTCCGGCAGCGCCAGCGCGATATGCAAGGATGGTTCGACCTGGAGCGGCACGTCGCATCGCGGCGCTTGCCGCGGTCATCAAGGCGTGCAGAGCTGGTTGTCGGCATCCACGACCACCTCGACATCGGCCGCGCCGAAAGCGCCGCCGCCGATGCCCGTCAATCGGCCGATGAATTCGCCGCCGCCTTCGCCGACGGGCAACTCTCGCAGCGCGTCGACCACGCGCACCAGCGGACCAACCATGCCGACGACACCGGCTGCGGGCGGTGGTCCGGGCCGGGTGTGGGTTAACGCGACGAGCAAGGTCTACCACTGCCCGAACGACCGCTGGTACGGCAAGACCAAGAATGGCCAATACATGACGGAAGCGCAAGCCACCGCGCAAGGCTATCGCGCCGACCACGGCAAGGGATGTTCGTGATCGCTGTGTAACCCCTCACGCTCGCGCATTCACGATGCGCGCCAAAAAACCCAGCAGCCAACCGTTCCCGGTTGGTCTGCTTCATTTCCCTTGCGAAAGAAGGGCGGCGTGACGCAACCTCACCGCCACTTCAGCGGCGACGCCATGCCGATCATCGCGAGCAAGCCCCAGACGCACAACGCGATGCCGGCGCAGAAATACATCACCAGAAGAAAGTGGAGCGCGAAAGGATTGTCGGCGCAGGTGGGCCGATACGCGCGCCAGACGTTGGCGCCGGCAGGAAGCTCGCCGATGCAATAGTCGCGGTACACGACTGCCAGCTGGCCCGCGCCCAAGCCCACCAGGAACAGTACGCCAAGCCAACGCTGAGTGCGCCCACCTGCAATATCTCGAACGGCCACAGATTGTGCGAGGTTGGATCGCGCGAGGTATCGATCATCAGCCGCATCACCACGAACGCCATCATCGCCGCCGGCACGACCGCAGCGATGCGCCAGCCGCCGCGCCAGCGCCACAAGGCCCATGCGGGCGCTGCGAAACCGAACATGCCGATGACGTACATCAGCAACATGAAGCCGCTGAACAGCGCCATCTCTCCCGCTGATATGGGCGTGTTCATTTGCTTGTCGTAAGCCGCTTTCTGCGCCGCGGCGTCGATCGCGTTCAACCTGGTTATCCAATCAGGATCGGTATGCACCGCGGCCGTTTGTTCGCCACCGATGATTTGCAGGCGATAGGTCGTGACCATGGGGTGCCCGCGGACGAGCCATTGCCCGCGTTGATACGAATTTCGTCGACCTGTTCACTCGGCTGCATGAAGAAGAACCAACCCAGCGCTTCGCCGCTGCGGGTGTACCTGCGTAACGGATTGCTGCCCGCATTGACCGGCTTGCCCTCGAAATAGGGTTGCGCCCAGATGCTCGCTGGTTGGTCGGTGTCGTAATGCAGATGCAGGTAGAAGTTCTGGTTGCGGCCCAGAGTGATCACATCGCCGGATGGATCGGTCGCCAGCACTTGCACCTTTGTCGTCGCGCGCGCGTTGCCGAGGGGGCAAAACCACGCACCAAGCGCAAAAATCAGAGTGGCCGTCATTCTTCGCATATCGGATCTCCCCGAATCCGTTGCGGATGCATGATAAACTGTCAGCTTCGTGATTGGCACGCACAAAAACGCGAAAGCCGCCACAAGGACGGCTTCGCATTTTTGGGGCGGTGTCCATATCGAAACCTCTCTCGATAACCGCATGGAAAGTGCGCGGCAGACGGTGGCAAAAAAGATCAGCAGCGACAGCCCGCCCGCTGCAATTCGAGCACTTGTTTTCATAGCGTCCCCCATAATCGGTGCGACGCCCCCGCGTCCTCGGCGCACGGTAACAGGGACCGCATCACGGCATAAGATCGGCCAGCGCGTCGCG
>JBDTAJ010000072.1:0-4074 GCA_039924705.1 Rhodanobacteraceae bacterium | reverse complement strand
GGCTTGGTCAAGCCGAATATTCTAGCCGGGACAAGCCCTTGACAACAAGCGCATTCAGCTCGTGAAGCCGCGCAGTATCCGGATCTGACCCAGCCCGTCCACCTCGGCCAGTGCCAACAGGCGGCCGTGCCCCGTGCAAACACGGTATAGGCCGGACGCGAGATCGAGCCGGATACGACGCCCATGCGTTACCGCCTGCGCGTCGTCCGGATTCAGTTCCAAGATCGGCCATGTGGCCAGCCCGGCTTCGATCGGCAGCAGCAAATCGTTCAGCGCGTCATCCCCTTCCGTGCGCAGCCGCTCCAGTTGTTCCAGCGTCACCATGCGCGGTTGCGTGAAGGGTTCGATCCACAATCGCCGCAAAGCGGTCAGGTGCGCGCCGCAGCCGAGCGCCTCTCCGAGATCGCGAACCAGCGACCGCACATAGGTGCCGGAACCGCATTCCACATGCAATCGCAAATGGTTGCCGTCGCGTTCGAGCAGATCGAACTTGTACACCTCGACTTCGCGCGGCGGCGCCCGCACGTCTTCGCCGCGACGCGTGCGCTTGTACAAGGGCACGCCCTGTTGCTTCAGCGCAGAATACACCGGCGGAATCTGGGTGATACGGCCGGTCAGTGTCGCAAGTTGCGCGCGGATTGCGGCAGCGTCCAACCATGGCACGCAACGTTCGCGAATGATCGCACCTTCCGCGTCGTCGGTGTCAGTGACGATGCCGAGCCGGCATTCGGCCGCGTAGGCCTTGCGCGCGCCGAGTAAATAACCCGCGATCTTGGTCGCCTCGCCGAAGCAGATCGGCAACAAGCCCGTCGCCAATGGGTCGAGGCTGCCGGTATGCCCGGCCTTGTCCGCGCGATACAGTCGTTTCGCGATTTGCAGCGCGCGGTTGGAGGTGATGCCCGCCAGCTTGTCGAGCAGCAGGATGCCGGTCAGGGCGCGACGATCGGACATCCGCTCATGGCTTTTTATCGTCACGCAACAACGCCTCGATCCGCTCGCCCTTGTCCACCGAGTCGTCGTACTGGAAGCGCAGTTCCGGCACGCGGCGCATGCGCATGGTCTGCGACAACTGGTGGCGGAACTCCTTGGCCATCCCTTTCAGTGCCTTGACCACTTCCGTCGAGCGTTCCGGTTGCAACGCGGTCACCCAGACTTTGGCGACATCCAGATCGCGCGTCACTTCCACATCGACCACGCTGGCTTGCGGCAGGGCGTGCTCGCGCACCGCCGCGTGCACCAGCGCGCCCAGCTCGCGGCGGAGCTCGGCGGAAACACGATCGGTACGGGAGTAGGTGTGGGGCATGATTGAAAAGGCGGAAGTAGGAAGTGGAAAGTGGGTGGTAGAAGAGGAGTCGTGGAATGTCGTCACACCTTTTCGACTCCCTACTTCCTATTCCCCACTTCCGTTCTCGTTACAACTTCCTCGCCACCTCGATCCGCTCGAAGCACTCGATCTTGTCGCCGGGTTTGACGTCGTTGTATTGCTTGACGCCGATTCCGCACTCCATGCCATTGCGCACTTCGTCCACGTTCTCCTTGAAGCGGCGCAGAGATTCCAGCTCGCCCTCGAAGATCACCACGTTGTCGCGCAGCACGCGGATCGGCTTGTGGCGGCGAACCACGCCCTCGACCACCATGCAACCGGCGATCGCGCCGAACTTGGACGAGCGGAATACGTCGCGCACTTCCGCGTTGCCGAGGATGTCCTCGCGCACCTCGGTTCCCATCAAACCCGTCGCCGCCTGCTGCACCTGATCGATCACGTCGTAGATGATCGAGAAGTAGCGCAGATCGAGACCATTGCTCTCGATGATCCTGCGCGCGGTGGCGTCGGCGCGCACGTTGAAGCCGATGATCAGCGCTTTCGATGCCGCCGCGAGCGTCGCATCGGACTCGGTAATGCCACCGACGCCGGAACTCATCACGTTGACCTTGACTAGCGCGTTGCTGAGGCGGGTCAGCGATTCGCGCAGCGCTTCGGCGGAACCCTGCACATCGGCCTTGATGACCAGATTGAGGCTCTGCTGGCCCTCGTCCTTGCCCATCATCGCCATCACATCTTCGAGCGTGTTGGTCTTGGTGACCAGACGCAGATCGCGGCGCCTGCCGACGCGCTCGGAAACCACATCTTTCGCCAGTCGCTCATCGGCGACCACCACGAAATCATCGCCGGCTTCCGGCACGCCGGAGAGCCCCAGCATCTGTACCGGGATCGAGGGGCCGGCGGATTGTACCTGCGATCCGTTTTCGTCGAACAGCGCGCGCACGCGGCCATATTCGACGCCGCAAACGACGAAGTCGCCGCGCGCGAGCAGGCCTTGCTGCACCAGCACGGTGACCACCGGACCGCGGCCCTTGTCGAGACTGGATTCGATCACGACCCCGGCGGCGCGCCCTGCCGCAGGGGCTTGCAATTCCATCACCTCGGCCTGCACGTTGATCGCATCGAGCAGTGCATCGACGCCATCGCCGGTCTTGGCCGACACCGGCACGAACTGGGTGTCGCCGCCCCACTCCTCCGGCACCACTTCGTGTTGCACCAGGCCCTGTCGCACATTGTCGGGATTGGCTTCCGGCTTGTCCATCTTGTTGACCGCGACGATCAGCGGCACCTTGGCCGCGCGCGCGTGGGTGATCGCTTCGACCGTCTGCGGCATCACGCCATCGTCGGCCGCGACCACCAGCACCACGATGTCGGTGGATTGCGCGCCGCGCGCGCGCATCGAAGTAAAGGCGGCGTGGCCGGGCGTGTCCAGGAAAGTGATGACGCCTTTCGGCGTTTCGACGTGGTACGCACCGATGTGCTGGGTGATGCCACCGGCTTCGCCCGAAGCGACCTTGGTGGCGCGGATGTAATCCAGCAGCGAGGTCTTGCCGTGATCGACGTGACCCATGATGGTGACCACCGGCGGCCGTGGCGACTGATCGCCCTCCGCTTCGACCGCGTGCGCGGCAAGCGCTGTTTCCGCGGTTTTCTCCTCGGCGCGCGCGGCCGTGTGGCCGAGTTCCTCGACCACCAATGCCGCGGTGTCGTGATCGATCGACTGATTGATGGTCACCATGGTGCCCATCTTGAACAGTGCCTTGACCACGTCGGAAGCTTTCACCGCCATCTTCTGCGCAAGATCCGCGACCACGATGGTGTCGCCGATCGCGATTTCGCGCGTCACCGGTGCGCTCGGCCGCGAGAAGCCGTGCTGCGTGGTCAACTGCGAGAGATCGACCTTCTGTCTGGGTTTCTTGCGGGTAGAACGACGCGCGCGCTCGGCGTCAGTCAGATGCAGTTCGCCACCAGCGTAGCGCGTGACCTTGAGCGCATCCTCGTCGACCTCGTCGCGCATCCGGTGCGAGCCGCGCACGTGTTTCTTGTGTGCGGGCGCTTCTTCCTTGCCGCGCGCCGGTTTCGGCGCGTCGTGCCGGCGCGCGGGCACGGCGGCTTCCTTCGCCGTCGTGGCGGCGCCATTGCCGGGCTCGGCCACCGCACGCGCCTCGGCCTCGAGCCGCACACGTTCTTCCTCGGCGCGCTTGCGCTCCGCTTCCGCGGCCTGCAGCTTGTCCTGTTCGTCCTGGCGGCGCTTGTCCTGCTCGGCGCGTTCGGCTTCCTCGCGATCGCGCTGTTCCTGCGACAACTGCAATTTGCGCAGCGCGTCCTCGCGCTCGGGATCGGCCTCGTGCTCGGCCGCGATCGTGCTGCGCTTGACGTAGGTGCGCTTGGCGCGCACCTCGACGTTGACCGTCTTGGCGCTGACGCCGCGGCCGCCGCCGACCGTGATCTCGCTGACCTTGCGGCGGTTGAGCGTGATCTGGCGCGGCGTGGATTCCGCAACGCGCGCTTCGTCGCGCTTGCCGTGGGTGCGGCGCAGGAAGCCGAGCAGCTTGACCTTCTCGGTGCTGCTGATCACCTGATCGGGATCGTTGAAGGGCATGCCGGCCTCGGCAAGCTGCGCGAGCAGCTTGTCTTCGGCCATGCCCAGCACGCCCGCCAGTTGCTTGATGGTTACGTCCGACATGCTTCTCTCCGTTCGCTGCGACGCCCGCTTAAGCAGACTGTTGCTCCAACGCCGCTATCATCGG
>JBDTAJ010000071.1:0-5842 GCA_039924705.1 Rhodanobacteraceae bacterium | reverse complement strand
GCAGACCGAGCGCTTGTACGGCCGCCGCGCCAGTGCCGACACGGAAGTGACGGTCACCTCCGGCGCGACCGAGGCGATCTTCGCCGCGATCGCTTGCAGCGTGCACGCGGGCGACGAGGTGATCGTGCTCGATCCCTGCTACGACTGCTATGAGCCGGCGATCGCGCTGGCCGGCGCACACACCGTGCACGTGCCGCTGAAGCTCCCGGACTTCGCGGTCGATTGGCAGTGCGTGCGCGACGAGATCACGCCAAAGACCCGGTTGATCGTCGTCAATACACCGCACAATCCGTCCGGCGCGGTGTTTTCGCAGGGCGATCTCGACGAACTTGCCGATATCGCGACCACGCATGGTTTGCTGGTGCTGTCCGACGAAGTGTACGAACACATCATCTTCGACGGCCGCGAACACATGAGCGTTTCGCGTAAACCGGAGCTCGTCGAACGCAGTTTTGTGGTGAGTTCATTCGGCAAGACCTGGCACTGTACCGGCTGGAAGGTTGGTTACTGCGTCGCGCCGAAATTGCTCACCACAGAGTTTCGCAAGGTGCACCAGTACCTGACCTTCTGCACGTTTCAACCCGCGCAATGGGCTTTCGCGCACGTCATGGAAACCGAACCGGGGCACGCGGGCGAACTGGCGGCGTTCTACCAAGGCAAGCGCGACCGCTTTCGCGAACTGCTGGCCGGTTCGCGTTTCCGCTTACCGGCGGTGCAGGGCAGCTATTTCCAGCTGGCGGATTTCTCGGCGATCCGCGACACCGATGATCTCAATTTCTGCGAGTGGCTGGTGCGCGAAGCCGGTGTCGCAGCGATCCCGGTATCGGCTTTCTATGAAACGGCGCCGGAGGCGCGTCTCGTGCGTTTCTGCTTCGCCAAGAATGACGACACACTTCAAGCCGCAGCGGAACGTCTATGCAAGCTCTGAACATCTCGCTGGTGCAGGGCGCCACGCGCTGGCATGACCCGGTCGGCAACCGCGATTATTACGGGCGCTTGATCGCGCCGCTGCGTGGTCAGACCGATCTGATCGTGTTACCGGAAACCTTTACCAGCGGTTTTTCCAACGAGGCGATCCACGACGCCGAAACCATGGACGGCCCGAGCGTGGCTTGGTTGCGCGAGCAAGCGAAATTACTCGACGCGGCGATCACCGGCAGCGTGCAATTGCGGGTGGGGCAGGGCGCCGATTCAATCAAGGTGCATAACAGACTGTTGTTTGTGACGCCCGACGGTGGCATCGAACACTACGACAAGCGGCATTTGTTCCGTTACGCTGGCGAACACGAGCGTTACGCTGCGGGGCGTGATCGATTGATCGTCGAATGGCGCGGCTGGCGCATCTGCCCGTTGATCTGTTATGACTTGCGCTTTCCGGTGTTTTCGCGCAATCGCTTTGCCGATGGGCGTTTCGATTATGACCTGCTGATCTACGTCGCCAATTGGCCATCGGCGCGCGCCTATGCGTGGCGCACGCTGCTACGTTCGCGCGCGATCGAGAACCTGAGTTATTGCGCAGGCGTCAACCGCGTGGGCACCGACGGTAATGGATTGCAATATTCCGGCGAGAGCGCGGTGCTCGATTTCCTGGGCCACGCCTCGTCGCAGGACAGCGATCAGGAACTCGTGACAGCCACCACCCTGTCCGCGACCGAGTTGCAATCGTTCCGCGAGCATTTCCCCGCATGGATGGATGCGGATGGATTTGTGCTCGAGAGGTAGTTGTCCCGCGCGCGATGGTTTTGGAGACTTTGCCGAAACAAAAGCCGCCCGCTCTCGGCAGCGAGCGGAACAGAGCAATCTTGCGATAAAGCCATTGAATTCCGGCCTGCGCCGGAATGACGGCTATTTACATCAACCCCGCGGCGGGCGTCCGCCGCCGTCCCTGCGCGGGCCCCGACCGGAGCCAGGCTTTGCTGCGCCGGAACCGGGCGTGAAGTTGCGGCCGCCGCTCGGCCGTCCATCGTACGAACCGCCGGGCCGGCCGGGACGTGCGTCGCGCGAGGCGGGTTGCGGACGGCCGCGTCCCGCCGGTGCGCCTGGATCACGGCGCGTCTCGCCGGCGAACCAGGTGCGCACCGATGGCAGTTCCTGTCCGGGTGCGACGCCGCGCCGGTTCTTGTTGTGTTTGCGCGGCGGCGCGCCTTGCGGACGCGCGACATTGCCGTTGACTTCGCCGCGCGGGCCGCCACGACGGCGCTTGCCCCGACCTGGAAAATCATCAGGACGCACGCGATCGAACGCGGTCAATTCGCGCGCTTCGCCATGATGCACGCCGGTCCAGGCTTTCGGTGCGTGTTCGGTCGGGCGCACTTCGGTGAGCGCGCGCGCTCCGCGGCGTTGGTGCAACACGGATTTCAGCGTCAGCGTGGGTTGCGGCGCGCCGGCGCCGGCGAGTTCCCGCAGCGCGCGCACGCGCTCGGGCGGCAGGAGTTCGTGCTGACCGGGGCGCAAACCGCGCGGCAATTCGATATTGCCGTAACGGATGCGCTTCAACCGGCTGACCATCAAGCCTTGCGAGTCCCACATGCGCCGCACTTCGCGGTTGCGGCCTTCGCGCAGCACCACCCGAAACCAGCTATGGCTGCCGCCGCGGCTGACGATCGCGATCTCATCGAAGCGCGCCGGACCGTCCTCCAGTTGCACGCCGGCTTTCAATTTCTCCAGCATTTCGTCGGGCACCTCGCCATGCACGCGACAAAGATATTCGCGTTCGATTTCGCCGCTGGGGTGCATCAGCGCGTTGGCGAGTTCGCCGTCCGTAGTCACCAGCAAGAGGCCGGTGGTATTGGTGTCGAGGCGCCCGACCGCGATCCAGCGCGCGCCGCGCAGATGCGGCAGATGCTCGAATACGGTGGGGCGGCCTTCGGGGTCGTCGCGCGTGGTCAGTTCGCCTTCCGGCTTGTGATACAGCATCACCTCGGCGTCGTCGCGGCTGTCAGTGGCGACCACGAACTGTTTGTGATCGAGTTCGACGCGATCGCCGGCGCGGACGCTGGAGCCGGTTTGCGCGGCCGTGCCGTTGACGAGCACCTCGCCTGTGGTGATGCGTTCTTCCAGCATCCGCCGGGAACCGAGTCCCGCGTTGGCCAATACCTTGTGCAGGCGTTCCTCGATGGCCGCCGCCGCGTCGTCGGTGTCGGCGCGCTTCAGGCTCAGCGTGACGCGTGTGGTCACATTCATGCGCGTTGCTCCGCGGATAATGCATCGTGCGTTACAGCGTCATCGTTCTGCATGGTGGAATTGTCGGTTTCGGTATGGATTTCGCTTTCGGTGATAGGGGACGCGGCATTCACCGCGCCGACATTGGCGACCAGCATGAGTTGCGGTTCGAGGTCTTCCAGATCGCGGATTTCGGCCAGGGTCGGCAATTGATCCAGCGATTTCAGGTTGAAGTAATCCAGAAAATTTCGGGTGGTGCCGAACAGGACCGGCTTGCCGGGCACGTCGCGGTAGCCGACCACGCGCACCCACTCGCGTTCCTCCAGCGTGCGCATGATGCTGGAAGCGACCGACACACCACGGATTTGCTCGATCTCGCCGCGCGTGATCGGTTGTCGATAGGCGATCAAGGCCAGCGTCTCCAGCAGTGCGCGCGAATAGCGCGTCTGCCGTTCGCTCCATAACCGCGCGACCCAGGCGTGCACGTCCTCGCGCACCTGGTAGCGAAAGCCGGAAGCGACTTCGACCAGTTCGACGCCGCGGTTCTCGCAATCGTTTTGCAGGAACGCGACCACTTGCACCAGATCGGCGTGGGTCACGGCTTCTTCGTCGGCGAACAGCGCGCTCAGCATCGGCAGCGTCAATGGTTGTTGCGCGGCCAGCAGCGCGGCCTCGACGATATGCTTCAGTTTGGTTGATTCCACTTGGTCTTCCGGTTTGCGGTTATTCGATGGCTTCAGAAACTGCAGCCGCTTTCAAATAGATCGGGCCCAGCGTCGCTTCCTGCACGATCTCGATCAGCCGATCCTTGGCCAATTCCAAGAGTGAGAGAAACGTCACCACCACACCCAGCCGACCTTCACTGATGTCGAACAGCGATTCGAAACGATGGAACGCGCCATCGCCCAGCGCACGCAACAGCTCGCCCATGCGCTGACGCACCGACAGCGGCTCGCGCTCGACCGCGTGATGGCCGAATAACTCGGCGCGATGCAGCACATCGCGCAGCGCCAGCAGTATCTCGCGCATGTCCACCGGCGGCGGCAGGCACACGATCTGCCGATCCGGCACGAACGCGGTCGCCGCGTCGAAGTCGCGCTCCATACGCGGCAGGGTGTCCATGTCTTCGGCGGCTTTTTTGAATCGCTCGTATTCCTGCAAACGGCGGATCAATTCCGCGCGCGGGTCGTCTTCGGTGCCCTCCTCAGCCGGCGGCCGCGGCAACAACAAACGCGATTTGATCTCGGCCAGGATCGCGGCCATCACCAGGTACTCGGCCGCGAGTTCCAGTCGCAGCTCGTGCATCACCTCGATGTAGGCCATGTATTGCCGGGTGATCTCGGCGACCGGGATGTCGAGGATTTCCAGATTCTGCCGGCGGATCAGGTATAGCAGCAAATCCAGCGGGCCCTCGAATGCCTCGAGGATGACCTCCAGCGCGTCCGGCGGGATGTACAGATCCTGCGGCATCTGCAGCATCGGCTGGCCACGCACCACCGCCAGCGGCATTTCCTGCTGCTGCGGAGTCGTTGCTGCATGTTGCGCGACGCGCGCTTCGTCCATCTCGGACGCCGCCGTCGTGCTGGCTTGCGCTGATTGGGTGCTCATCCGGCACTCGTGTGACAACAAACGGAAAATCGCGCCAGCGTGCAACGCTGTGCGACCGCGTTGCGGGGGCGGATTACGAAACAGTCAGCCTGCGCGTCGCCGGTTCCGCCGCCTGTCGCGGCAAGCATCTGCCGAACCTGCGTTGCGGTGGATGCTTTCGACCATCGGATCGCCGGCGATGCGGCGAGGAACTCGGCGCGCGCTTCGCGGGTGGCTTCTCGCCGTCCCGCTCCCACTCGATACCGGCTAGGGTACGGGGCCGCGCGCGGCAAGTCCAGTACCGTACGTTTTTAGGGACGGGCTTTGCCATCCCTGGCATAAAGAGCTCCCTGGCCCGCGAATTGCTAGAACGTAAGTGCTGAGGAATCGTGGATCGGGGGAATCATGGTCGTGACCCAAGACAAGCACTCGCATGACCACGCGGACGGCGTAGCGGGTCTGCGTCATGCCCGCATGAAGCGGCACACCGCCGTGCTGATGAGCCGGCGCGACGATGCCTGGACCACGGAGTTGGAAGACATCTCCGCGACCGGCGTGTTGCTGACCCGGCTGGAAGGTTGGGTAGGCCAAGTCGGCGACCTGTGGGTGCTGGACATGCTGTTCGGCGTGGACCTCAACATCCACCTGGAAGCACGCATCGCGCGGCTTTCCAACGACCGCGTCGGCATGGCGTTCGCTCGCATCCCGGAAGACAAGCAGGCGCCGCTGTGGAACCTGTTGGGTGGTTATGCCGATACGCTGGAGCCCTGGCAGGACGATTAATGCGACTCATCCCGTTCGGCGGGGATACGGCGTGCCATCCCTGTGCGTGTACACATCCTCGCGACTATCGATGCGCATATCGATATCGGAGTAGGTGCAAACATCGTCGTCGCTGCGGGTACCGACTTCCAGACAGATCGCGGTGGTGCCCGAATGGTTGATCAGCTGATGGCCATTGGCTTGTCCTTTCGGAAACGCCGCGCAATCGCCAGCGAGCAGGGTCTGCTCGCCTTCGCCGTCGATCAGCACGACTTCGCCGGATAGCACGTAGACGAATTCGTCCTCGGCCGAGTGCCAGTGCCGTTGGCTG
>JBDTAJ010000070.1:0-7168 GCA_039924705.1 Rhodanobacteraceae bacterium | reverse complement strand
GTGCGTTCAATTTCCAGGAATGGTTGAAACTGGCGAATACCACCGCATTGAGGGGCAGGCCGAACGCCGCGCGCGGCGGCGCATCGGAGATCACGCGCGTCGGGTCGGACGGTTGATAGCAACGCGGCAGATACGCAATGCGCTCCGAGAAATCCGGGCGCAGTTCGTCCGGCAACACGAAGCGATCGGCGATCGCGTAATCGATCCATGGCGCGCTGGTGCTCCCGGGATAGGCGAGATAACTTACCTGCAGCGGCGCCGGTCGCAACGCCAGCACGCCGGGCCGGCCGCCTTCGCACCAGCCGTCGATATCCAGCAATACGTCGCACTGCGCGGCGTGGATTGTGCGCGCGGCGTCGGCGTCATTGACTGTCGAAAGGTCGTGCAGCGTCGAGGCCGCCGCGATGCGCGCGCGCCACGGCGAATCGTCGTCGGGCGTAGTCGCGAACGCATGCAACTCGATGCCTTGATCGCGCAGCGCTTCCAACGCGGCGACCAACAACAGCGCGGTTGGATGCGAGCCGAACCCGGCCGACAACATACCGACGCGCAATGACGCATGGTCCTCGCAAACTGGATGCGTGAACGCGAGTCTTTCGCGCAACGGCCTGATCTTGGCGTCGATCCGCATCGCCATCGCGGCCGCGCAACGCAACTGCTCGTCCGCGTCGACGTCTTCGGCGAGAAACGAAAACGGCGTGACGCCCGGCGCGCGTTCCTCGACGCGCTGGCGCAAGTCGGCCGTCAAGGCATCGAGACCGTTCCAGTCGTAGAGGCGGCGTTTGGCGTAGATCAGATGCGACAGCGCCGCGTGCATTTGCGGATCGCGCAGCAGCGCGCGCTGCCACGAATCCGCCGCACCGACGGTGTCGTGCAGTTCGTCCAGCGCCAAGCCGAGCTGATAGGGAAAGCGCGCATCCGACGGCGCGAGTGCCTCGCCCTGGACATAAACCTGTGCGGCTTCCGCATGGCGACCTCGTGCGCCAAGAATAAGGCCTAGCAGAAAATACGCTTCCGGATAATCGGGGTTGGCGCGCATCGCCTCGCGTGCGTCGTGCTCGGCCGGATCGAGTTCGCCCGATTGCAGTTCCGCGCCGGCGCGATTCAGCAGCAGCGATGGATGGCCGGGCAAGAGATTCAATGCCGCGCTGTAGGCGTCTCGCGCGGCGACGTAATCGGCGCTGGCCATGCGCGCGTTGCCGAGCGCGTTCAACGCGTTCGGATCGGTTGGCGCGCCGCTCATGACGACTCGGACAACGCGGCGAGCGCTTCGGCCTGATGCTCGCGCTGCAGCGCCTCGATCAAGGCATCGAGATCGCCCTCGAGAATCTGCGGCAATTGATGCAGGGTGAGATTGATGCGGTGGTCGGTGACGCGGCCCTGCGGAAAATTGTAGGTGCGGATGCGTTGGCTGCGATCGCCGCTGCCGACCTGCAATTTACGCGAGGCGGCTTGTTCCGCATTCTGTTTGGCGCGTTGAGCGTCCAGCAATCGCGCCTTCAACAACGACATTGCGCGCGCGCGGTTCTTGTGCTGGCTGCGTTCGTCCTGGCATTCCACCACGATGCCGCTGGGCAGGTGGGTGATGCGGATCGCCGAATCGGTTTTGTTGACGTGCTGGCCGCCGGCGCCGGAGGCACGAAAGGTGTCGACTTTGAGATCGTCGGGATTGAATTCGATGTCGTCGATTTCGTCCAGTTCCGGCAGGATTGCCACGGTCGCCGCCGAGGTGTGGATACGGCCCTGCGATTCGGTTTGCGGCACGCGTTGCACCCGGTGGGTGCCGGATTCGAATTTCAGTCGCGAATACGCGCCGCGGCCCTCGACACGCGCGACGGCTTCCTTGTAGCCGCCGTGTTCGCCCGTGTGTTCGGACAGGAGTTCGGTGCGCCAACCGTGCCGCTCGGCGTAGCGCAGATACATCCGCAACAGGTCGCCGGCGAACACGGCGGCTTCGTCTCCGCCGGTACCCGCGCGCACCTCCAGATACAGATTGGCGTCATCGCGCGGATCGGCGGGGATCAGCAATCGTTGCAGTTGCGCGTCGAGCGTTTCGCCCTCGGCGGCGAGTCGCGCGAGCTCCTCGCGCGCCAGCGCGCGCATATCGGGATCTTCGGCCATGGCCTCGGCTTGCGCGCGTTCCCGCGCATTGCGTCCGCTGGCGGCCAACGAATCGGTCAGTGGTTGCAATTGCGCATATTCGCGCGACAGTTCGCGGAAGCGTGTTTGATCGCCGACGATATCGGGCAGCGTCAACAATACGCCGATTTCCTGGTGGCGTTCGGCCAGTCGCTCCAGTCGGCGGCGCAGCGATGGCGTCATCGAGGGCGGCATCACCGATGGGTGCTGTCATCGCCGAACAACCGGGCGGCCGCTTCCAGCAGCGCGGCATCACCGGCTTGCGCGGCTTCGCGCAAACGCACACTGGGTGTATGCAACAATTTGCCGGTCAGCGTATGCGCGAGATACTCCAGTGCTTCCTGTGGACTGCGGCCGTTGTCGAGCATCTCCCTGGCGCGTGCCAGCACCGCATCGCGTTGCGCCTCGGCGTCGGCGCGGAACGCGCGCAGCGGCTGATCGAGTATTGTCGCGCGGCGCCACTCGAGATAACGCTCGACCTGCAATTCGATGATCGCCTCGGCGTCGTGCACCGCGCTTTCGCGCGAGCGCTGGCTGCCGTCGATTACCTGTTTTAGATCGTCGATGGTGTAGAGGAACACATCGGACAATTCGGCGGCTGCCGGCTCGATGTCGCGTGGAACAGCCAGGTCGATCAGGAACATCGGTCGGTGCCGGCGCGTGTGCAGCGCGGTCTCCAGCATGCTCCGGGTCAACACCGGTTCGCGGGCGGCGGTCGCGGACAGCACGATGTCGGCCTCGGCCAGATGTTGCGGCAGATCAGCCAGCGCGATGGCGTAGCCACCGAAACGCCCGGCCAGCATCTGCGCGTTTTCGGTGGTGCGATTGGCGACGATCAATCGCCGCACGCGGCGTTCGAGCAGATGCCGCGCAGCCAACTCGATCGTTTCTCCGGCACCGATCAATAGCACGCAGGCGTGTTGCAGGTCGGTGAACGCGCGTTCGACCAGCCGCACCGCGGTGTAGGCCACCGATACCGGCTGCGCGCCGATGCGGGTATCGGTGCGCACCCGCTTGGCCACCGCGAATGTCTGTTGCAACAGGCGATCCATCGGTGCGCGCAGGGTGCGCGCGGTGTGCGCGGCGCGCCAGGCATCCTTCACTTGGCCGAGTATCTGCGGCTCGCCCAGTACCATCGAGTCCAGCCCGGTGGCGACGCGGAACATATGGCGAACCGCGGCGTCCTCGTCGTGACGGTACAGGAATTCGTCCAGCCGGCCCGGACTCAATCGATGATGGCGATGCAACCAATCCAGCGGCGCGTCCTCGGCACCTTCACCGACGCTGCAGTACAACTCGGTGCGGTTGCAGGTCGAAAGGATCAGCGCCTCGTCGATGCCGGGTTGAGCGGCGAGTTCGCCCAACGCCGGCGCGGTGTTTTCCGGATCGAACGAAACCTGCTCGCGCAGGGCAACCGGCGCGGTGAGGTGGTTCAGGCCAAGAGCGATCAGCGGCATGGGACGGAAATCGACAACCGGTTAAGCTGTCATCGTGAAAAAATTTTGGCGAGTGGAGAATGGCTTGAAAGCGTAACGAGCGAAGGCAGCTTGTGCGTCGCCGGAGCGCAGGAACCGGAGTGTATACGCCAATCCATGAGGATTCCGAACACCGCCGGCGCACAAGCTGTCGAGCGCAGTAGCTTTCTAGCCATTCTGGAGAAATTGTGCGGATGCAAGATGTCAAGTTCAAGCAAAAACGCGCGCTACGGGCCGCGGTAACGCTGGCCGGCATCGCTGCACTCACGGCCTGCGCGCAAATACCGCGGCACGAAACCGCGAACGCGCGGATGCAACAACCGTTGGCGGAATTGCACCTGCCGACCAATCCAGCCAGGCAGGATGCCGCGGCGCTGACGCTGGCCGCAGAATTTGCGTTGCAACACGATGATCCGAAAACCGCTGCCGCCGAGTATGCGCAAGCGGCGATGGCGTCCGATGATCCGCAGGTCGCCCGGCGTGCGATCGATTTGAATCTGGCCGTGCGGGACGAAGTGCGCGCGGGGACGTTGATCGCGCGCTGGCAAGCGCTCGGCGCTGAGCCTCACGTGCTGGCGGGCGTGCGCGCACAATTGGCGATGCTGCAGGGCCATCGCGATGAAGCGCAGCGGCAATTCGCGATTCTGTTGGCCTCGAACAGACTCGACGACTGGCGCGATTTCGGCCGTGCGCTGGCCGAGGCGCGCGATCCCGCGCTGGCCGGCGCTATGCTGGAATCACTGGCGCAACCGCAGCGATTGCCGTCAGACGAGAAACTGTGGGTCGCCTTCAGCCAGCTTGGCGAAAAGCTCGGCCGTCAGACCTACGCGCAGGGGTTGGCCGACGCCGCAATGCGGCGTTTCGGCGGCGAGCCGAGCCTGTTATGGGACGCGCAATTGAAAATGGTGACGGGTGATCGCGCCGGCGCCAAGACATTGCTGGCCAGCGCGATGCGGAAGAATCCGAAGGACACGCAACTGCGTCTGGGATATGCGGCGCTGCTCGACGCCGAACACGACGCGGCCGGCGCGCAGCGCGTATTGGCGCTTGGGTCCCAGGATGCGCAAACCTGGGGCGCACGTGTTGCCTACGCCGCACGCGACAAGGACATGGCGCAACTCGCGCGTCTTTATTCGCAACTGAAACGCGCGCCGGCGAGCGTGCGCGACGATAGTGCGTTCCTGCTGGGGCAGCTTGCGGAATTGTTGAACAAAGACGACGAAGCGCTGCGGTGGTACGCGCAAGTGCCCGACGACGACGAGCACGCTTTCGATGCGCAGGCCCGCGCCGCGGTGCTGGCCGACAAGGCCCACCGTCATCAGCAAGCGCACGACGCCGCGCAGCGCCTGCAGCAGGATTACGTCGGCGATCCGGAGCACCTGCGCCGCGCCTATCAGCTCGATGCCGAGTTGTACGCGCGCGCCGATCAATACGATCAGGCGGCCGATGCCTACCGCCGTGGCTTGCACGCGTTGCCTGACGACACTGAGCTGCAGTACGGCCTGGGGCTGGCCGAAGCCGAGGGCGGCAAGACCGACGTCGCCATCGCCGATCTGCGGCGCGCGTTGGCGTTGAACCCCGATGACGCCGACACCATGAATGCGCTCGGCTACACGCTGGCCGATGCCGATCGGCATCTCGATGAGGCGACCCGATTGCTCACCAAGGCGCTGGCGGCGAAACCCGGCGAACCCGCGATCATGGATTCGTGGGGATGGCTGCAATACCGGCTCGGCCATCTTGACGTCGCGGAGAAGGCTTTGCGCGGCGCGTGGGAGAAAAGCCGCGACGCGGAAATCGGCGTGCATCTCGGCGAAGTGTTGTGGAAGCGCGGCAAGCAGGCCGAAGCGCGCGCGGTGTTCGCCCAGGTGCGCAAACTCGATCCGACTGACAAGGAACTGCGCGCGGCCATGGAGCGCTTGCATCCGTGATCCGGCATCGATTTGTTTTTCCGCGGCTGCTCGCCGCAGCACTCCTGCTGACCGTGCTGGCGGCCTGTGTGCCGGTGCGTACGCGCGGCACCGCCGCGCAACTCGAGGCGCAGGCCGCGCGTGAACGTGAGATCGGCGCGCAAACACGCTGGAGTCTCGATGCGCATTTCGCGGTGTCGAATGGTCACGACGGCGGCAGCGGTAGCCTCTCGTGGCAGCAGGATGGCGATAACTACCTCTTCGTGCTGCGCGCACCGGTGACCGGTAAAACCGTGCGTTTGCAGGGGGGGCCAGGCGGCGCCGTGTTGTCGGGCCTGCGCGAATTGCCGATCCGCGGCGACGATGCCGAGTCGTTGCTCGCCACCGAATTCGGCTGGCACATGCCGGTCGCGCAATTGGCGTACTGGGTGCGCGGATTGCACGCGCCCGGCGGCGCGGCGCGATTGAGTTTCGGTGCGAACAGCCTGCCTTCGCTGTTGTCGCAGGATGGCTGGAGCATCGAATTCCGCGACTGGTATGCGGGTCGCAAACCGCCGCTGCCGCGCAAGGTCTATGCCAGCAAGCCGCCCTATTCGGTGCGCGTGCTGATCGAAAGTTGGCAAGTGCCGTGAGCGAGTGGACAGCGTGGCCCGCGCCGGCCAAATTGAATCTGTTCCTGCATATCGTCGGCCGACGCGCTGACGGCTATCACCTGTTGCAAACGGTTTTCCGATTGCTCGACTGGGGCGACGAAATTCGTCTGCGCGTTCGCGACGATGGCGCGATCGTGCGTAGTGGCGCGTCGCCGATCGCCGAGCAAGACGATCTCGCGGTGTGCACGGCGCGTGCATTGCAGAGCGCGACCGGAACGAAACTTGGCGCCGACATCGTCGTCGACAAGCGCATCCCGATCGGTGCGGGGTTCGGCGGCGGCAGCTCGGACGCGGCGACCGTGCTGGTTGCACTCAATGCGGTGTGGGGCGTTGGTTTGTCGCGTGACGAATTGGCCGAATTGGGATTGCAGCTTGGCGCCGACGTGCCGGTGTTCGTGCACGGCCGCAACGCTTGGGCCGAGGGCATCGGCGAAAAGCTGACGCCGCTGACACTGCCACCACGCTGGTACGTGTTGCTCGATCCCCGGGTTCGCGTCTCCACCGCGGTCTTGTTCCAAGCGCCTGAATTGACACGCAATGCCGCGCCCGCGACAATTCACTGCTTTGTTTCCGGCGCGATCGCGGGCAATGCCTTCGAGCCGGTGGCGCGCGCGCGTTACCCGCAGATCGCGGCCGCGCTGGACTGGCTGGGCCGATTCGGCGCGGCGCGGCTATCGGGCAGCGGCGGCATGGTATTTCTGGACATCGAGGACGAGCGCCAAGCACGCGCGATCGCGGCGCAATGTCCATCGGAGTTTATCGCGCAGGTTGCGCGCGGGGTGAATGTGTCGCCGCTTGAACGGGCGCTGGAGCGGTAGTGAGACGATGTGATTATGGTGGGGCGTCGCCAAGTGGTAAGGCACCGGGTTTTGATCCCGGCATTCGCAGGTTCGAATCCTGCCGCCCCAGCCACCAGTGACGTTGAGGCAAGATTGCAACGCCTCGGCTTCGGGGGAGCATAGGTTATTTACACAACCCCCAACCCCCAACC
>JBDTAJ010000069.1:0-10866 GCA_039924705.1 Rhodanobacteraceae bacterium | reverse complement strand
CATTCCGCAACGCACTGTACCCCGCCTACAAGGCCAATCGCGAACCCGCGCCGGTGGAACTGAAACGACAGTTCGAGTATTGCCGCGAACTGGCCGCCGCGTTGGGATTCGCGGTATTGGCGGATGCGACCTATGAAGCCGACGACTTGATCGGCAGCGTGCACGCGGCACTGCGCGCGCACGGTTTTCGCGCGGTGATCGTGTCCGCGGACAAGGACTTCGGACAATTGCTGGGCGAGCACGACGAACAGTGGGACTACGCGCGCGGCGTGCGCTGGGGCGCGGTCGGCGTGCACGCGCGCATCGGCGTGCACGCGCACCAGGTCGTCGATTTTTTGGCGCTGTGCGGCGATGCGACCGACAACATTCCGGGCGTGCCCGGCATCGGCGCGCGCGGTGCCGCCGCGCTGCTGGCGCATTTCGGCAGCCTCGATGCATTGCTCGCGCGCGTCGAGGAGGTGCCGTATCTGCGCATCCGTGGCGCGGCCTCGCTGACGGCGAAGTTGCGCGCGCATGCGGCGCAGGCGTTGCTGTCGCGACAACTGGCGATGATCGCTCTGGACGCGCCGGTGCCGTGCGCGCCGGAAGCGCTGGCGTGGCGCGCACCCGACTTCGATGCGCTGGATGCGTTGTTCGATCGGCTGCGTCTTGGGCCGATGACACGGGCGCGCGCGCGCAAACTCGTTCTCGATGGAGCTGCACCGTGACCCGCGATCCACACATCCCCGCCGACGCCGAGGCATCGGTCAAAATCCTGCACGCCGGCAAATGGCTGACGCTGAAACAACGCGGGCGCTGGGAATTCGTCGAACGCAACGCCCCCGCCGGCGCGGTGATCATCGTCGCGGTGACGCCGGAGGATCGCGTGTTGTTCGTCGAACAATACCGCGTGCCGATCCGCGCATTCACCATCGAGATGCCTGCTGGATTGGTCGGCGACCTCGAACACGCGGGCGATGAGGATATCGTCGATGCCGCGCGCCGCGAACTCGAGGAAGAAACCGGCTATGCCTGCGCGCGCGTCTTGCACCTGCACTCGGGGCCGTCATCGGCCGGCATGAGCACGGAAATCATGCACTTCGTTTGCGCATTGGATTTGCGAAAAGTCGGCGACGGTGGCGGCGACGACACCGAGAACATCGTCGTGCACGAGGTGTCGCGGGTTCAGACTGGCGCGTGGCTGCGTGACAAAGCCGCTTTGGGTTTTTCGATCGACCCCAAGCTGTTTGCGGGGTTGTGGTTCCTCGAACACGTAGCGGAGTTGTAGGAGCGAGTCCCGCTCGCGACAGGCGTTTCCGGTTACGCAGTGCTTGCCGCCGACAGGCCGGCTCCTACCCAGCCGCGAGCGCGTGCAGCGCGAGGAATCGCCACAGCAGCAGCAATGCCATCGTCAGGATCACCAGAAAGGTCAGCAAGATGCCGATTGCGCGACCGGCCGAGTAGCCGGGTTTCGCCGACAGGCCGAGTGCGTGCAACACACGCGCCACGATCAGCACGATGCCGAACAGGTGCAGCAGCGCGGGTCTGGTTTGGTCCAGTTCGAGGATCAGCAGCAACAGCAGGGCGATCGGCAGGTACTCGATCGCGTTGGCGTGCGCGCGGATCGCGCGTGCCAGCTGTTCATCGCCGCCGCTGCCGATGCCGACCTTGCGCGTGTTGCGCAGCCAGATCACGCGTCCCGCGAGCAGCAGGATCAACAGCCCGCCGAGCGCTGCATACAAGCCGGTGATATGCATCATCGATCCTCATCTCCGTCCGCGTGTTCATCGCGGCGTATCGCTTGCACCGAGACCGCGACATCGCGGCGCCAGCGTAACGTCACGCTTATCGCGGCAAGGATCGCGATCAAAATCAGAACGATCGCCACCGCATTGCGCACGCCGAACCAGAACGCCGACGCCAGCAACGCCAACGGCACGATCGCCAACAACAATGCAGCGAGTCCATCGCGCCGGCGTGCCAACAACAGCAACAACGCGCCTGCCCAACCGAGCAGGATCGCCAGCACCCGTCGCGCCCACGCATAACGCGGCCGCTGCGGCGCACCGGACACCACATCGCTCAGTGATCGCTTGCCAATCTGCACCTGTGTCAGCGGCTGGCCACTGGCATCGTTGGTTTCGACCAGCACGCCGTGTTGCGCACGCGCCAGCACCGTGAGCACCTTCGGCGCGATCTGTTGCCAGCTCACGCGCAAGTCGCCAAGCCGCGGCGATTTCGGATCGGCGCTGGAGATCAACATGCCGTCTTGCGCCTGGAAAGTCGCCGCCATGTTCGGCGGCAGCGCGCGCAGATCGGGCGTGTACGGCTCGACGCCGGGAATCGCACGCACCAGTTCCTGCGCCAGCTTGAAACCCTGCACGCGCACGTCGGGCGAATCGAAACGTGCGCCATCGAAAGGAAACACGCCCGGATTGCCATGCCCGCCCGCCTGCGCGAATTTCGAAGAGTCGACTGGATGATCGGTCCAATCCAGTTCGTAATCGTGTCCCTTGCCGATCTCGTGCCACTGGAACATCTCGACCTTTCGGATCAGCGACGGTACCTGTGCACTGATATTGAATTGCGGATCGCGCGCGGGTGAAATGGTCTGCGGCGCGCCGGTCACGAACACCAGTTGCCCGGCGCTGGCCAGCGCCGGTTGAGCTTCGCTGCCGCTCAGCACGAAACCGCCCAGCGCATCCTCGCCCATCACGCGCAACCGGTCGGCGTGTTCGGTAAAGCCGATCAACAGCAGACCGAGCAGCAGCAGGATCGCGCCGGCGATCCGCACCAGCCAGGTTTGCGTCGCGATGGAATCGCGCCATGCCATGCGCGGAGCTTACAACGATGTGCCGACGAGTTGCGCCCGCGCATCGATGGCGCCATAGCGACCGCGCTCGTCGCGGGCAGGACTCGCCATCGCGACTTCGTGATCGTGGGTAAAGAACAGCCGCACGCCGCGCGCGAGCTTGTCGTCCAGAAACTCCCGCTTCTCGTCGACCAACAGTTCCGGGGCGCGGTCGTAGCCCATCGTCACCGGCAAATGCACCCAGGCGCGGCCGGGAATCAGGTCGGCGCAGTAGACCACGCCACCGCGATTGTCCGGGCCGACGATTTCCGCGAGCATCAAGCCGGGCGTGTGGCCTTGCGAGAAATGGAAGTGCACCGATTTGCCGAGCGCACGCGAATACTCGCCGTCGATCAGTTCCAGCCGCCTGCTGGCTTCCAGCAATTCCGGCAAGCCGGGAACGAACGACGCGCGATCGCGCGGATGCGGGTGGCGCGCGCGCATCCAGTGGCCGGCGCTGACAAGAAATTGCGCATTCGGGAACAATAGACGCGACGATTTCTCCTCTTCCCATGCGGCGAGCAGACCGCCGGCATGATCGAAGTGCAGATGCGACAGCACCACCACATCGATGTCCTCGTGTTTCAAACCGGCCTGGGCCAGCGAATCGAGCAGGACATGGCGCTCCTCCACCACACCGTATCGTTCCCGCAAACGTGGCTCGAAGAACGCGCCGATGCCGGTCTCGAACAACACGTTTTTGCCGTCGAGATCGGTCGCCAGCAGGCAACGGCAGGCTAGCGGAATGCAGTTGCGCTCGTCCGGCGCGATCCATTGCGACCACATCGCCTTGGGAGCATTTCCAAACATCGCTCCGCCGTCGAGTTTTTGAGAATTTCCGAGCAGCGAATACAGTTTCATCGCATTACTTCACTTCACCCAGTCCCGACACCCCGCGCGGATCGCTGGCGGCATCGAGCATGTTCGCTTTGCGGTTCCAGATCACCACGTTCATGTCGCCCCAGGTGCGCTCACCGGCGTTGACCTTGTAGCCCATGCCTTCGAGCGTCTTGACGATGCCCGAGTCGAGCGCATCGGGTTCAACGGAAATCACGTCGGGCAGATACTGATGATGGAAGCGCGGTTGCGCGGTGATCTGGGCGGCGCTTTCGCCATCGACGAAATCCAGCACACCTTCCAGCACCATGGTGATGATGCGCGAACCGCCCGGCGTGCCGACCACGCCGACGCGTTCGGGACCGAACACGAAGGTCGGCGACATCGACGACAGCGGCCGGCGTCCCGGCTTCGGCGCATTGGCGTCGTAACCGATCAGGCCGTAGGCATTGGGCTTGCCAGGCACCAGCGCGAAGTCGTCCATTTCGTTGTTGAGCGCGAAACCGGTGCCCGGAATGACCAGACACGAGCCGAACGATGTGTTGACCGTCTGGGTAGCCGCGACCATGTTGCCATCTTTGTCGATGATCGAGAAATGCGTGGTGTGCATGCTTTCGGGTTGCGGGGCGGCTCCCGGCAACGCGCTGCTCGGCGTGGCGCGATCGGGATCGATCGACGCGCGCAACTTGTCGGCGTAGGCCATGCTGGTGAGCTTCGCCACCGGCATCGAAACGAAATCGGGATCGCCAAGATATTGCGTCCGATCGCGGTAGCCGCGCCGCATCGCCTCGACAATGGTGTGCACGCGATGTGCGCGATCCATTTTGTCGAGATCGAAACCTGAAAGGATGTTCAACATCTCCGCCAGCACGATCCCGCCGGACGAAGGCGGCGAGGCGGACACAATATGAAACGCCGACTTGCCTGGCGGCTGATAATCGAACGCGATCGGCGCGCGTTCCTTCACCCGGTAATTTTTGAGATCGGCGAGCGTCCAGTCGCCGCCTGTAGCGCGAACTCCCTTCACCAGTTGCTGGGCGAACTCGCCGCGATAGAACCCGGCGTCTCCGTACTTCGCGATACGCTCCAGCGTATCGGCGAGATCCGGATTCTTGAACACCCAACCCGCCTGCGGCGGCTTGCCATCCGGCAAAAACAAAGCCGCCGACCCTGGATAACGGGCGATCACGTCGGCGCGTTCTCGCAGCGCGGACAGGAGCTTCGAATCGGGCTGAAAGCCCTCGCGCGCAATCTTGATCGCAGGGCTAAGCGATTTCGACAACGGTAATTTGCCGTAATGCTGCGCCATCCATACCAGCGCCGCCGGTTCACCGGGAATGCTGGCGGCGAGCGCGCCGTTCAAGGATTTGTCGCGATCCGGTTTGCCGTCCGTATCCTCGTACAACTTGCTGGACGACCCCGTGGGCGCCGTTTCGCGCGCATCCAGCATGACGTCCTTGCCGTCGGAGGCGAGATGCAGCAAAAAGAATCCGCCGCCGCCGATACCGGAGCTTTCCGGTTCGACCACCGACAACGCAGCCGCGACCGCGACCGCGGCGTCGAAGGCATTGCCGCCTTCGTCCAACACCTCGAAACCGGCTTGCGTCGCGAGTTTGTGCGCCGAGGCGATCGCGTCATGGCCAGGCGTTTGCGCCAGCGTTCCGGTCGTTTTTGGCACTATCGGTGTCGCCGGCGCGGCCGCCAACGCCGGCGCGGCGAGCATCGATAGCACGCAAACCAACGCCATCCAGTGCGCGCGCAATCTCATGCTGCGTTCTCCTTGCCGGTCAAGATTCCGTATTTCTGCATCAGTAGATCGCGCGATTCGATGTGCGCCGGATCGACGAAGATGCATTCGACCGGACACACCTCGATGCACTGCGGCGCATCGAAATGCCCGACGCATTCGGTGCACAGATCCGGCGCGATCACGTAGTAATCCTCGCCCTGCGAGATCGCGCGGTTGGGACAGACGGGTTCGCACACGTCGCAATTGACGCACGCGTCGGTGATCTTCAACGCCATTGGGAAATCATAACACTCCGTGCCCTTTCTTCTTGATGCAAAGTGCCAAAAACAACGCAATCGCATGCCAAGGACGGCCGTCATCAAGCGAGCTTCCAGCACCGCGCATGACGCCGACAAAATCGGCGGGACAGCCGATTTTGAACGCCGAAGATGGCCCTGAGCATAAGCGAAGGGTGAGCCACATGGATGTAGCGAATTGCATCGCAGCGCCAGGGGAGCAACGCGCATGTCCGAGCACAAGGATGTGCGAGTTCGCGCCGGGCCGCTTGGCGCGAGAAGCGCAGGGGTGAGCCGGGGCTTTCGCGAGGTGGCACATCTCATACCGGTGAATGCCCGTACAAGGATGTGCGGCCGGGAAGCGCTTCATGGATGACTGCTGGCGGAAGACTGGATTTCTCGCGCCATTCTTGGCCGTCTTCGGCGTTCGCGTTTGCAATTCTGCAACCGCATTCCGGATCGCCGCTGCGCGGCGTCCGGAATGACGACATATTTTGGCGCCGCGTCGACGTCAAATCTGCGCGAAGCGGAACTCCGCGCCGCTGGGCGCGATCGCGGCCTGCGTTCGCTGCTTGTCCGCGGCATCGCCGATGAACATCACTACCACGTCCTTGAACGAACCCGGCTGCGCATTCTTGAACGCGGCGATCAACGCGTCGGCGGTTTTACCGGAATCCGGACCGCCCGCGACGATCATGTTGCCGGGCAGCACGGTCGCGGCGACCACGCCGTTGAGCAAATCCTGCACGCGTCCACGCTCGGCCTGCTGATCCGGGTTGTCGCCGGGCGGCACGAAATAGACATACGGATTGTTCTGGATGCCCTGCATGTGCTGCTGGACGATCTGCGAAAGGTAAGCCTGCCAGCCTTTCATGTCGGTTGGACTGGTCGGCTTGCTGACTTGCACGGTTTGCGCGGCCTGCTCGGCCGGCTGGTTCTTGTTGCAAGCCGACAACGCGAACGTGGCGACAAGCGCGATGACGACGACGAGTGCGAAATTGCGCATGATGTTCACCTCGATGTTGATGAGACTTTGCGGGGTCTGCCCCAGCGCTGGCGCAGCGCCTGCTGCACCGCCGGGTGGACGAAACCGGACACGTCTCCGTCCAGCCGTGCGATTTCACGCACCAGCGAGGAGGAGATGAAGCTGTAAGGTTCCGATGGTGTCAGGAACAGCGTTTCCGCCTGCGGTATCAGATGCCGGTTCATGCTGGCGAGTTGGAACTCGTATTCGAAATCCGACACCGCGCGCAGTCCGCGCAGGATCACCCCGGCGTTGACTTCGACCACGAAATCCGCGAGCAGCGTGTCGAACCCGCGCACTTCCACGTTGGCGTTGTCCGCCAGCGCGAGCCGCGCCAGCGCGATACGCTGCGGCAGATCGAAGCACGGGGTCTTGGCCGTGCTCTCCGCCACCGCCACGATCACGCGATCGAACAGCGGCGCGGCGCGCGCGATCAAATCGCTGTGGCCATGCGTGATCGGGTCGAACGTGCCCGGATAGACCGCGATCCGACTGTCGATGTTATGGTTGGCGCTCCCCATGCGGGCATTGTGCCACCATTTTGCGCGTCCCTGCGCATCAAGCGCGACGATACAGCGCGCCGCTCACCGCGCCGACACGGGTCAACCGATGCGGCGTCCACGCCGGCGGCAGCGCAAAAGCCGCGCCCTGCGGCGATTCAATGTAAACCAACGCGCCCGGCGCCAGCCAGCGGCCGGCTTCCAGCGCCTGCGCGACCGGCGCCCACAGCCCGGCGTCGAACGGAGGGTCGAGAAAAACGATGTCGAACGGTCGCGGCGGCTCGCGCGCCAGCATCGTCAGCGCATCGCCGCAGTGAACCTCGCCACCATCGACGTGCAAGCGAGCGAGATCGGATTCGATCGCCGCGGCCTGTGCGTGACCGCGTTCGACCAGCAACGCGAGCGCGGCGCCACGCGACAACGCCTCGATGCCGAGCGCGCCGCTGCCGGCGAACAGATCCAACGCACGCGCGCCGTCGATCACCGGCATCAGCCAGTTGAACAGCGTTTCGCGCAGACGATCCGGGGTCGGCCGCAATCCCGGCAGCGTCGGCACGGCCAGCCGCGAACCGCGCAAACATCCGCCGATAATGCGCACGCGCCCGGGCGGCGCAGTGATATGGCGGCTGCGGCTCATGCTGCGGTCGGCAGGCGGACGAGCCTGCTCACTGCAAACCAAGCGAATCGCGCTGCTTCCGCAGTGGCTGCCAGACAAGGCGCGCGCCGCCGCGCCATAGTCATTCTATGGCCAAGGCGCGCAACGCCGTATGGCGGCCGTTGCGGAGCAACCCTTCGGGCCGTGGCCCTTTGCCCGCAGGGCGGCGTTATCACTCGTCTATGTATCGACATACATTTTTCTCATGATGTCTTGCCCTGCGGGCAAAGGGCCGAATGTCTTGCCCTGCGGGCAAAGGGCCGACGGCGCGGCCCACTTGGCTTACCGTGAACAGGCCCAAAGATCGGCTGGTAGCATGAGCGGATTGTCGTTGAAAACCCCTGCCATGCAGAAGTTCTGGGAAAAAATCATCGGCCGCGGCGAGGACGAGGCTTCGCCGCCCGAGACCGCGCAACCGCCGCAGGAAATCCCGGACACGGCCAGCGCATTCGTCGTGCACGAGGGCTTGGAAGCGGCATTGCCGGTGATGGACGAAGCGGAATCGACCGCTCCAACCGATAAAAACGAGCCGGCGCAGATCATCAAACGAAGCTGGCACGAGCGGCTGTCCGGCAGCGGCATCGCGCGCAATCTTTCCACGCTGTTCGTGCGGCATCCCAAACTCGACGACGAACTGCTCGACGAGCTGGAAACCACGCTGATCGGCGCCGACGTCGGCGTCACCGCGACCCAAGAGCTGATCGAGTACCTACGCCGGCGCTTGCACAAACGCGAATTCTCCGACGCGAATGCGTTGCTCGACGCGCTGCGCGCATCGTTGATCGCGGTGTTGGAGCCGGTCGCGGTGCCATTGAATGTCGGCGCGCACAAGCCGTTCGTACTGTTGATCGTCGGCGTCAACGGCGTCGGCAAAACCACCACCATCGGCAAACTTGCAAGGCGCTATCGCGACGAACATCGTGGCGTGATGCTGGCCGCGGGCGATACTTTCCGCGCCGCCGCGGTCGCGCAATTGCAGGAATGGGGTGATCGCCATCATGTGCCGGTGATCGCGCAAGGCCAGAACGCGGATTCGGCGAGCGTGGTCTTCGATGCCTTGCAAACCGCGCAAGCGCGCGGCATCGACGTGCTGATCGCCGATACCGCCGGCCGCCTGCATACGCAAGCGGGGTTGATGGCGGAGCTCGCCAAGGTCGTGCGCGTGTTGCGCAAGCTCGACACCAACGCGCCGCACGAGGTGCTGATGGTGATCGACGGCACCACCGGTCAGAACGCAATCAGCCAGGTGCGCCAATTCCGCGACGCGGTCGGGGTCACAGGATTGGTGATCACCAAGCTCGACGGAACCGCCAAGGGCGGCGTGGTGTTCGCGCTGGCGCGCGAGTTCGGCTTGCCAATCCGTTACGTGGGCCTGGGCGAAAACGCGCAGGATTTGCTGGTGTTCAACACCGGCGCATTCGTAGACGGCCTGCTGCCGTCGCGGCTGGTATGAAGGCATGATAAGCGCGATCGATTCCATGCGCGCACATCCTTGGCGCTGGCTCGCCGGGGCTATCTTCGCGCTGCTGCTGATCACGCTGTTGGTGGCCGTGTTGATCGTGCGTTCACTGTTGCAGCCGCAACGCTTCACCGCTCTGTTGCAGAATCAACTTGTCGGCGCGGGGCTGGTGCTCAGCATGGACAAGCCTGCATCCCCCACGTTGTGGCCGCATCCGGCGGTGCAACTGGAAGGCTTCCGGTTGAGCAATGCCGGCGCATCGACGCCCTTGCTGCAAGCATCCGAGGCGCGCATCGTGGTGCCGTGGCGCGTGGTACTGCATCGCGAAATCGCGATCGAACGGCTGGAGATCGAAACCCCCCGCATCGATCTCGATCAGTTGCAGGCATTGCTCGCGCGGTTGCCGAGCAGTACCGGCGCCCCGCAATTGCCGCGCATCGGTGTCGGCATCAAGCTCATCGATGGCACGCTAATACGCGGTGACACGCCTCTGCTGGTCGATGTCAACGCCGAAACCGGTCCGCTGCTGGTGGACACGCCATTCCGGCTGGATTTCTCCGCGCGCGACAGTACAAATCGCGGTGGCGCGCTGGTGCTGCGCACGCTGCCGATGCGCGAAGCCGATGCACTGCGTTTCGAGCACACCGGCGTAGGGCTCAGCATCGAACACGGCCTGCGCGCGCATTTGTCCGGCGATGTCGCCTGGCGCGGCGGCGCGGACATCCAAGCCGCGTTGCACGGAGGCTTGACCACGCCGGCGTCTGCCGCGCTCGGGAAGACGGCCGCGCCGCGCGTCACGGCGCCCGGTGGAAAATCCGCCATTCCCGAAGCCATATCGATGCGCGACTATGCACTGGTGCTCGATATCGCACCGGCGCGGGGTGCACAGCCATTGATGATCGCGGTCAAGCTCGACGGCGCCGACGAACATATCGATGCGCGGCTTTCGCCATTGGAGTCGATCGATTGGTGGAACCGGCTGCTTGCCGCATCGCCAAACACGCCCCTGACATTGCCGCCGGTACGCGGCAGCGCGCGGATCAGCCAGCTCGATTTCGGTGCGCTGCATCTGCAAGGCGTGCGGATCGACGCCGGCGACGAGGTTGCACCGCTGGACACAAATTCGACGGCGGCCGCGGCAAAGCAGCATCAAAATGCAAAACCCGCGGGATCCGGGCATTGAAGACGACAAAGCAAGGCGTTGCCGCCCGGTTACTGCCTTGGTTCGACGCCCACGGCCGCCATGACCTGCCTTGGCAAGACAACCGCATGAGCCGGCGCACACCTTATCGTGTATGGGCTTCCGAGGTGATGCTGCAACAGACCCAGGTTGCGACGGTGATCCCGTACTTCGAGCGATTCCTGCGCGAACTGCCGACATTGAGCGCGCTGGCGCATGCCGATGAAGATCACGTGTTCGCGCTGTGGTCGGGGCTGGGGTATTACCGGCGCGCGCGGCATATGCATCGGGCCGCGAAGATTTGCGTCGAACGCCACGGCGGCGACTTGCCGGACGATTTCGACGCGCTGGTCGCG
>JBDTAJ010000068.1:0-3056 GCA_039924705.1 Rhodanobacteraceae bacterium | reverse complement strand
GCGCCTGCGCATGCCGAGCGGTCTTGACCTGATCGCCGCTGCGCGCGGTGTCGCACAGTGCACGGAACGCTGCCGGCACCAGATTGTTGGCCACCGACACCACGCCCGACGCCCCCCCCAGCATGGCCTCGGCCGCGCTGCCGTCGTCGCCTGACAGATAGACAAATCCCGGACGCGCAAGTTGCGCGATCGCACGAATGCGCTCGATATCGCCGCGCGCTTCCTTGATGCCAATAATGCGCGGATCATCGCGTAAAGCGGCCACGGTATCCGGCAGCAGATCGCAGCCCGTGCGCGACGGCACGTTGTACATCACGATCGGCAGGCCGCCGTACTCGGCGACCTCCAGGAAATGCCGGCGCAGGCCGTCCTGGGCCGGGCGCACGTAATACGGGGTCACCACCAGCGCGGCAGCGGCGCCCAGCGCGTGCGCGCGTTTGGTCAGCGCGATGGTTTTTGAAGTGGCGGCTTCGCCGCTGCCGGCCAACACCGGGATGCGACGATCGACGTGCTCGACCGCGAATGCGAGCAATCGCTCGTACTCGTGTTCGTCCAGCAGGTGCGCCTCGCCGGTCGAGCCGGCCACGACCACGCCTTGCGTGCCGCCTTCGATCTGGTGATCGAGCAGGCGCGCGAAGGCGTCGAGGTCGAGCGCGCCGGTGGCGTCGAAGGGCGTCGCCAGGGCGCAGAGGCTGCCGGTGATATCCAAGGCATCAATGCGATATTGAAGGAACGCGGCATCTTAGCGGCGGCCTTGGCGAAAAACTACCGCTGGCCGGATGCATTCACCTTGCAGGGGCGGCGCCTCGACGGCTATCCTGCCAGCACATCGCAACAATCAGGTCGTCGATCCTTTGAACCGCATCACGCCGCGTCCCGGCGCCGACCACCATCTGCTGATACAGACGGTCTCGCCGGCGGCGCATTCTCCGCTGCTGGCGTTGGCCAAGCGCATCGCCGACGCGGGCTGTAATCTGGTCGACTCGCGCGTGTCCACGATCGGCGCCGATGTTTCCGTGGTGATGCTGGCGCAGGGCGCCTGGGACGCGGTCGCGAAACTCGAGAACGCTTTGACGCGTCTCGGCCGCGATGAGGAAGTGCGCTTGTTGCATTACCGCACGAACCCGCGTGATACGCAGAGCCATCTACTGCCATACATGGTCGAGGTGGTCGCGGCCGACAAGTCTGGCATGCTGGTCGAACTGATCGATTTCTTCGCCCGTCGCGCCATCAGCATCGAACAATTGTCCTCGATGCGCTACCGCGCGATGCAGACCGGCGCGGACATGTTCCAGGCGCAGATCACCATCGGCATTCCGTCCGACACCCACATCGCCGCGTTGCGCGACGATTTCCTGGAACTGTGCGATGGCTTGAATCTGGATGCGATCATGGATCCCGTAAAGTTCTGAACATGAAGCCATGACGATAAAGGCTGGCAACGAAATTCCCAGGCTCTCCGGCGGCACCGCCGACGGCGGGATGCTGAAACTCGTCGATCTGCGCGGTCACTGGGTCGCGCTGTACTTCTATCCCAAGGACAACACCAGTGGTTGCACCCGCGAGGCGCAGGATTTTCGGGATTTGTATTTGAAGTTCAAGCGTCGCGGCGCGCAGGTGATCGGCGTCTCGCGCGACGGCGCGAAGTCGCATGCGGGTTTCGCAAAGAAACTCGAACTGCCGTTTCCACTGATCGCCGATACAGACGAAACATGGTGCAAAGCCTTCGACGTGATCCGTGAGAAAACCCTGTACGGCCGCAAATACCTGGGCGTTGATCGCAGCACTTTCCTGGTCGATCCGGAAGGCCGCCTCGCGCAGGAGTGGCGGGGCGTCAAGGTGCCCGGACACGCGCAGACAGTATTGGACGCGATCCCCACCAAGTGATCGATCCCCGCTTCTTTTCTGCCGCGACGCACACCCGCTGCGCGCGCGTTTTATTCCTACCACTTAAGGTTGCCTACGGATGACCGCACCGCGTACGCAGATCCACCGCATCTATGCGCTCGACACCAACGTGCTGCTGCACGATCCGACCTCACTGTTCCGCTTCGAAGAACACGATGTGTTCATCCCGATGACGGTGCTGGAGGAACTCGACGAAAAGAAAAAAGGCGGTTCGGAAGTCTCGCGCAACGCGCGCCAGGTCAGCCGTTTCTTGAACGAACTGATCGAGCGCGGCAAGAACGATGACATTGCCGACGGCCTGCCGCTGGCCTCACCGGACGGCGTCAAGCTGAAAAGCGGTGGCGCATCGGGACGCCTTTACTTCCAAACGCGCACGAGCAACGGTCACGGCAAGGCCGACAACCAGATCCTCGCCGCGGTGCTGGAACTGCGCGATCAACATCCCGATGTTCCGGTGGCGCTGGTGTCCAAGGACATCAATCTGCGCATCAAGGCGAAGATCTACGGGATCAGCGCCGAGGATTACGAAAACGACCGCGCGCTGGACGATTTCTCGCTGCTGTATGCCGGGCACGCCGAGTTGCCGGTGGATTTCTGGGATCGTCATCCGGAGTTGCGTTCGTGGTCGGAACGCGGACGCACGTATTACGAAGTGACGCCGCGCGAGGAGGAGGTCTGGCAACCCAACGAATGCCTGTACCTGCCGGGCGAGAACAGCGTCGAGCTGCGCGTGCTCGGCAACGACGGTGGCAAGACCAAACTCGCCTTGCTCGACGATTACACCGGCAGCACGCACACCGTGTGGGGCATAGCCGCGCGCAACCGCGAACAGAACTTCGCGCTCAACATGCTGATGGACCCAGATATCGATTTCGTCACCCTGCTCGGCACCGCCGGCACCGGCAAGACACTGCTGGCGCTGGCGGCTGGCCTGGCACAGGTGATGGACCAGCAGCGTTATCGCGAAATCATCATGACCCGCGCCACGGTGAGCGTCGGCGAGGACATCGGTTTCCTGCCCGGCACCGAAGAAGAAAAAATGACGCCGTGGATGGGCGCGCTGACCGACAATCTGGAAGTGCTGGCCAATCCCGAGGAAGGCGGCGCGTGGGGCCGGCAGGCGACCAATGACCTGCTCGCCTCGCGCA
>JBDTAJ010000067.1:0-4934 GCA_039924705.1 Rhodanobacteraceae bacterium | reverse complement strand
GCGTGAAGGGATCGACCACGGGCGGCCCGATCTGCCTTGACTGGTACACCGATGGCAAGCCCAGCCAACGCACGACCTACACCAACAACATCATCTGGAAGGTCAAGGGCAACATCTGTCCGACGGGAAGCCTTTGCAGGGATCCCATGCTCACCAACGAAACGACAACGGCCTTTAATCCTACACCGTTGCTCGGTAGCCCTGCGATCGACAGCGCGAGCAGAAGCTATCTTCTGAATCACGACCAGATCGAGACGCACAGACCCTTCGGTCCCGGTTATGACATCGGCGCCATCGAGTTTCGCGGTCAGCCTTGCAGAGCGGGGTCCAGACGTCCGCGGTGCCGAGCGGGCGGATAACCGCCCCAACTTCAGCTAGCCGAAGGCTCTCTCGACATCGATGGCCCCGACAGGGGCCATCGATGTTTCCGCTTGCCGGAATATCCTTGGCACTCGTGCCTCTCATCGAGTGTGACGGATACAATCGTCGTTGCCGGGCACCTCGATTCCGGTCGAACCACATAGATCCAGGAATCACGCGCCGCAATGTCCTCCACCGCGCGACCCGGCATAGCGACCCACTATCTGCGCTATACGACCGGCAATGTGCTGATCATGCTCGCCGGGTTCGTGTCGTTCCCGATCATGACCCGCCTGCTCAGCAACACCGAATATGGCATTTTTGGTGTTTTCGACACTTGGCTGCTGATCCTCGGCGGCCTGTTCAAGCTCGGCGCGCAGCACTCGATCGTGCGTTTTTATCCGCATCGCGGCGGTAAAGGCGCGTTGGCACGATTTGGCGCCAACTTCCTGCTGTTGCCTGCGCTATGCAGCATGGGATTGTTGTTGCTGGCCACGATTGCATTCGGCATCTACTCGGCGGTCCGGCCATCCCCGCACGACACCATCGGCTGGATCGTGCTGGCGCTGCTGTTGCCTTCGATGTGCATAAGCTATGTCACGTCGGTGTTCATGGCAGAGGAGCGCTCGGAACTCAGCGTGCGTGTCAGTGTCGGGACGCGCTGGCTGGAAATGTTCGCCGTCATCGGCATCATCTATTTCCTGGAGCGCAACGCCCTTGGCGTTTACCTCGGGAGGTTGCTGGCCGCAGTCGCGATCATGCTGGGTCTGGTCGTGTGGTTGTGGCGACGGGTGCCATTGCGTTGGCGCGATCGCGATATCGAGAGTTGGTTTGCCGGCGTGCGCTACGGCGTGCCGATGATGGCCAACGAGTTGTCTGCCGTGTTGTTGACTTTCATCGATCGATTGATGCTGCGCCAGATGCTGGGTGCCTACGCCCCGGTCGGCGTCTACACCATCGGCTACGGCCTGGCGATGAATATCAGCAGCATGTTGAACGCCGCGCTGGGAGCCGCCTATACCCAGGTCAGCGTGCGTCAGTTCGAGACCGAAGGGCCGGCCGCCGTACTGCGTACCAAACGCGCGGTATTGCATGTACTGGTATACGTGATCGCCGCGATGCTGTTGGGGTTGATCACGGTCGGCTCGGACGCCTTGTTGCTGATGGCGGGCCACGACAAAGCTGGATCGGCACCGGTATTCGTGCTGATCAGCATCAATTACACACTCGGAGGGTTGCTTGGCATCTGCAATGCGGGCTTGGTCTTGTACAAGCGATCGGGAGTCATCTTCGCAATGACCTTTGGCGCGATGCTGCTGAATATCGCGCTGAACCTGGTCTGGATTCCGCGTTTCGGCGTGATGGGCGCGGTGTACGCCACGTTCGCCAGTTCCATCGGCTTGAGCGTAGCAGGGTACCTGCTGTGTCCTCGTGACTTGCGCGCGCTGCCGGACGCTCGCGCCACTTTTATCGCCTGCGCTCTCGGGCTGATGGTCTGGTTGATCGCGCGTCTGACCGGATTGTTCGGGCTCACGTCGCATTTGTCGCGCATCGTGGTGATGTTCGGGTTGGTGCTGGTGTTGTTCGGGCTGCCGGCGCTGGCGCTGGACAAGAGGCTGCGCGATGCGCTGCTCGATTACTGGCGCAAACGCCGCGCGGGCGGATTGTGATGGGTATGATCCTGCCCATCCTGCTCTCGCCCCTGAGCTTCGCGGCGGTGATCGGGCTGGTGCTTTTGGTCGTATGGAAATGGTTGCCGCGCGCGTTGCGGGTGATCGGCGTCGTCATCGAGATCCTGTTATTCGTGGTCATGGCGCCGGTGGGCGCGAACGTATTGGTGCGGATGGTCGAATCGCGGTTGCCGGCGATACAGACCTGCAACATGCCGACGCCCGATACGATCGTCGTGCTTTCCGGCGGCTTTGATCGGGCGCCGGTGGGCACCGACGATTTTTCCGCACTGGACGTGTCGAGCCTGCGACGGCTGTTCGCTGGCATCGCCTTGTGGCGGGGGACACCCGGCGCGCAATTGGTGATCGCCGGCGGCGGCGATTATGCGGTGCCTGAAAGCGTGATGCTGGCGCGGCTCGCGCAGCAACTCGGTGTACCGCCCGGCGCGATCCGCACCGAGCGGCGTTCGCAAACCACCTGGCAAAACGCGCAGAATCTGGCCAAGCTGTCACCATCGTTGCCGAAGCGGATCTGGCTAGTCAGCTCGGCCCTGCATTTGCCGCGCGCGCTGGGCGCATTTCGCGCCGCCGGTTTCGCGCCATGCGCATGGTCCAGCGGCTCGTTGTACGAGGCGCCCGGCGACATCGGTTATTTCGTGCCGCAAAGCTCGTCGCTGATCAAGGCCGAACAGGCGATCCACGAAATCATCGGCGGTGTGGATTACGCGTGGCGGGAGCGGCATGCTGCGCCAGTCCGGTCGGTTCCTGCACGTCGTGGCGCAGACGCGCCAGCACTCCGGGCCTCCGCCCCCTAATTACTCCTGAGAGCCTCGCTTGAATCTATTTCTCCTCGCGATGGCCGAGTTCCCAGTCACCATTCGCCGCGACCTCAGAATATTGGCTCGTCATTCCGGGTTCCGCCCGCCAACGACGCGGGCGGCCCCGGAATGACGAAGTTGAGGGGTTGTGGCTGACCCTCAGGGCTAATCAGGTCTCTCGTTGGAACGTGTCGAGTGAGGTCGCATCGCAGGCGTAACGGCATGTGTGCTGGCGCCGAACGGCCAGATCGATCTTGCCTACGCGCCAACCTTCCAGCGCGATTGCCAGCGCTTGCAATCGACGACTTCCAGATCGCCGAGCGCGGCATAGGTGTGACAACCGACCAATCCTTTCGCCCAGTCCGGCGAGAGCCGTCCGAGGGTGCGTTCGAGGTAACGATCAGGGCTGAGTTCGAGCACTTCGTTGAACACCACGGCGCGGCCGTAATCGCCGGCGCAATCCTGGCTTGGACGGATCAAACGGCCATCGTGCACGTAAAGACGGCCGGCGGGGCGCGCGCGGCGTGCATCCGAAACGATGGGGTTTTGCGGATGCGGCCGGAATGGCCCGAGAGGCGTTTCGGCGTCGAACAGGTTCAGCTCGTCGTTTGCGCTGCCGCCGGCTTCGCAGATATTGACGAACAGATACCAACGCCCGTTATGTGCGTGCAGGGTGGCATCGACGGCGCGATGACCGCTCAACAGGTCCACGACGAACCCCCAGTCATCCGGAAAACGACGCGCCCGGAACAAGCTGACGTGGCCACCCGCCCCGCCGATCTGCGGCATCATGTAGACCTGATCCTCCCACTCGAACACGAACGGATAGGACAAGTGCTCCGGTAACGCGAGTACCCGGCGCGCCGCGGCGGTCGGGCCCTCGGTTCCCCATGGCACCACTACGATGTCGCCCTTGCCTCGGGCGTAGTCGTAGTCCTCCAGAAACAGCCAATCGCGATCGGCATGCCGAAACAGGATGGGGTCGGCATAATAGTGACCTCGTGTGCACGCCAATTCGCGCATGTCCCGCAGCCGCGGTGCGCCGGGATCCAGCCTCGCGCCGCGCCGCCAGGCGATCGACCATTGCTCTACGGCCACGCGATTTCTGATCAGCGCGCGCGCCTTGTGACCGACATTGTGCGCCAGGAATTGTGCCATGCGCACGTTGCCAGGTGTTTGCCGGACGATGGCGGCACAGGATGTTTTCGGTGGCGCCGTGGTGGTGGTTGTAACTGAACCTGCAAGTTCACGCAGACACCGCATCACGAAGCCCGAGGCTTTCCAACAGGCGGCTTGACGGTTCAGTTCGAGCGAATGCGGGTGGGTGGAGCCGTAAGAGCGATAAAGCACGCGGTCGCCAGCGGGTTCGCCTCCCAGTCGCAGCAGCTCGGTTCCGCTGACGGGATCGCGATCGTGGATTTCCCAGAACAATGCCGGTTCGCCGCGATAAGCGTCGCCGTCGCCGTGGTGGTACGACCAGACGCCATAGGTGGGCACGCTGAGAATTTCGCCACGCAACGCCTCGCAAGCGAACTGCAGCAGCACGTCTGGACGTTCGGCGCGAATACGTTGCAGATCGGCATCACTGATACGTTGTTCATCACCGTCACGCACCGGGGCCACGTGCAACAACCGGGCGTTACCAAGTGCGCTGGTCAGATCACACGGCTGGAATGGCGATCCGGGGCGGCGCCATTGAGCGACTTCCAGCCATGCATAAACGTCGTAAAGCACATTGCGCAGGCGTGGCCGCAACCCACGGCTGCGCGATATACGCTGTGGCCGCTCCGCGTCGCGCACGGCAAACTCCACACGTGCGAACCCGCTTGCCTGGATATCGTTGACGATATGCGCGACCCAAGCCGGAACGATCAGGTCGTCCAGCAGCAGCCCGACGCGCAACGGCGCCCGTCGTAACGGCGGCGTAGGATACAGCGGAGTGGCTCTGCCGGACGTATCCTCGATAATGGAAGGGTTTGCCGTTAGATTCATCCGGAATGTCATCCAGGTGCCGACTTATGCGGACAAACACAGCCGAGCCGGGATACAAGCCAAGGGCCACAGCGTGGTTGTGTGATCCGGTAGC